>NZ_JBJURI010000024.1:0-121928 GCF_046098255.1 Paenibacillus jiangxiensis | reverse complement strand
TAGCCCCTTAATTTCTTTCGAATACCATCCTATTTTACTGATGAGGGTGTTCCAAAGTTTACTTTTGGGACACCCTCTTTTTCGGCGGTTAAAGGGAAGGTTTCGTCCAAATAAGCGCGCCTGTAACCGTTAAAAATGAAGCCGACGCTGTTTCGTTCGAATAAGCGCAATGACAACCGTTAGCCTAGCCTCCCAAGCAGGTGTTGCCAAACTTGAGCATCGGTCTCTTCTTCAGGTGTCAATTTTGCTTTTATTCCGAGCGTTCGTTCAAACGCATCACCGTATTTTTTTTCGTAGTAGGCAATCTGCCGCGTATAATAGTCCAAATCACTTTCTGCTTTTTGAACGGTTTCAGCTTCCTGCTTGTGCCACATACTGACAACATCGCGAACAAGAATTCTTTTTCCAGATGCCATAATAAACTCGGTGTGTGCCTGTAACCTCCTTGAACGTTCGGCTGAAATGAAAGTAATCCGCGAAGCCGACACTCTGGGCTGCCTTTTTCGCTGATGTCTCCCCCTGTGCGAACAATTGCATCGCCTTCTCCACACGCAGTCGTTTCAGGTAAAGGCTCACGGTCATGCCTGTCCGCTCTTTGAACAATACACTGTAATGTCCCGTGCTTAAGCCCGCCCGCTCTGCGAGCATCGGCAGTGTTAACTTAAGCATGTAATGCTCCTCAATGTAATGAACAGATTTCTCAATCCGGGTACCGGAAGTCCGCCGCTCCTCACTCAATCGACCCTCGTACATGTAGAAGCTCATAATTCGCTCCAGCATCATCCGGTTGCGAAAGTGTTGCGCCTCGGCCTCTTCTTCACTTAACCCCGGCATGTCCTCCTGTGCCTGAAGCAGACCGTCGACCATATACTTGACCTTTACTTCGCTTAGCACACGCTGCGGCCCATTCCAATCCCATGGCACACTCTCCGGAACAATCCGATATGTGATGATCGCATATTCCGCAGTCCGGGTAGACGGAAGCTGGACCGTGACGATTCCTGCCCCCGAGTGACAAGCGTAACCGTGTGATACAGCCCGCCATTCTCCCGACTCTGCCGCTATCATCAGGTACCCCTCTGCACAATAAGCAGCTTCTCACACCCTGGCTCCGGCATGATTCTGCAGGATTCACGAACAACCTCTATTCGTTGAAATACAGGAATAATGGCATTCATTTGCTGAAAACTCATGGAAAGATCACTCTTCTTCATATCTTCAAGCTTCCCACCGACTTCCCGCGCACCAGTGACGGTACGAACCGATAGATGATCGGAACAGCGCTGTCCCGCTCCTCGATGGAGCCCATCAAGGCCCGCGCCGCCTGTCTTCCGATATCCGCGGCAGGCTGGCGGATCGTTGTAATCGCAGGGTTATAAATATGCGCGAATTGAGCATCATCAATGCCTACGATGGACACATCCTCCGGAATGCTCAAACCCCTGGCGTTCACAAACTGAAGCATCTCGGCAAGCACGATGTCATTGCCGGCCAGCAGGGCAGTCGGCGGCTCCTCCAGCGCGAACAGCCGGTCCAGTGTAGCGAAAATCTCCTCCCGTGGCACACTGTGCATGTATTCCTGCCGGAGGGGAAGGCCTTGCTCCTCCAGCCCTTTTTTATATCCGCTCACCCGTTCAACTCTTGGCGTTATTCTGTGCTCCCCGATAGGGAGAGTCACCAGTGCAACGCGTGTATGACCATGTTCTATCAGCTCCTGGATGCCAATCTTGACGGCCATCTCGTTATCGAGGAGCAGGCTCTGGGTGTTGACTCCCTCCACCAGCCTGTCAATGAATACCAGAGGGAACTTCTCTTCCACAAGCCTGCTATAGACCTCCGCATTCTGTCCTGTCGGAAAAATGATCAGCCCGTCCACCTGACGGGCCAATAGCATGTCAATATGCCGGCTTTCCTTGTCGGGATTTTCATCTGCACTACAGATAATAACCTGAATACCGGACTGCTGCAGCTCACTTTCAATCGCCCGAATGCTTTGGATCGACAGCGTATACTCCAAATTGCCGACGATGACACCTGCCATGTAGGTGCGATTGTGCTTCAGGCTTCTGGCCAGGCCGTTAGGCTGATAGTTCAATTCCTTGATGACCTGCTCGATTCTGGCCTTGGTCTCATCGCTCATATATTTGTATCGTTTATTCAGGAACTGGGAAACCGTGCTTTTGGACACCCCCGCTTCCCGGGCCACATCCGCAATGGTCAATTTCTTCATCTCTAAATCCCCTTATGGCTTATCGCCTGTTCAATAAACATAATTGTAAATGAGTATACGTTTTTTTTAGTAAATTTACTATACAGGACTTAACTTTAACCTTTCCCGCGCCAATTCTCATGTTGCGGCAGAGACTGCTTTGAAATTTGGAGGCAATAGCGATTGAAGGGATGGTTCGTTCCCGGAGCGTCTCAGCAAAAGAGAGGATAAAAAAGGGGAGCCCAGGGTCAACGGACCTTTTGGGACATCCCCATCACAACCAAATTTGTACTTGAGCCTCAACCTGCCGTGCTGTTAAGGCTCCACTCCCCATACCAACGTTCCGTTTTTGTAGACGGTCACCTTATCCCAATCCTTGAAGCTGTTTGCATTCCCGGCATAAGAATAGTCGTTTGTTTCATCATAGCTGCTCCAATCCGCCGGGTGAATGCGAAGCTGGATATCCCCGCTCTCTCCGCCTGCCGGAATGGATCCTGCTCCCTTCCCGAATGACAGTTCCACATAACGGTCTGCACGGGCAGCCGGAGCGCTCATCGTTGTGAATGATCCGTGTACGTTGGAGTTCCCGATCCTGGCCCAATCCACAAAAAACTGCTGTTTCTGCCTGCTCTCATCCGTGAAATAATAGCGGATCTTTAGATCATTCAATGATACCGTCGTCTGACCGGTATTCTCGATATTAAACACCGGCCTCATCGCATTATCCGACGGGTTAGAGTCACCATTGCGGTATTGCAGGACAATGCCCCCAGTTCCCTTTTTACCGCTGCTGCCGCCCTTTTTACTGTTGTCGCTTCCGCCCTCTTTGCCAGGTTTGACGCTGCCAGTCCCGTTAGCGGGATCTTTGCCGGATTCGCCGCTGCCCCCGTCACCCGCTGGCGATTTGCCCAGCAGCTCTTTCTTCACGAACCGGCCTGATGGCGACAGCTGACTGTCCGGCCAGCTGCCCGTCTTGTTTGCTCCCGGGAGAAGCGCAGCGGACGATTCATCCTTATCCGACAATGACCAGTTCACCCAACTGATTTTACGGCTGTTCAAAAAATCAATCCACACCTTGGCCTCGCTCAGGAACGATCCTCCGCTACCCAAAGCATCGCTCGTTCCCCACTCGGACACGAAGATGGCAGCCTTCTTGCGGAGCGCATAGTCGATTCGGTCGCGCAAAGCCTTCCCATGTGTTCCCGCATAGAAATGCAATGCATACATGGTATTGGCATCCGCAACCGGGTTATCCGCCGCATGCTGAATATCCTGGCTCCATGTGCCTGTACCCGCAATAATAATATTATCCGGGTCCTGCGCCCTGATTACGGCGGTTACTTCCTCAATATAGGGCTTGATTTGTCCTTTCCAGGTTACGCCCCCGTTAGGCTCGTTCGCCAGCTCATAGATCACATTAGGAGTCTTGCCGTACAAGCCTGCCATTTCACTAAAAAATGCCTTAGCTTTTGCTTTATGCTTGTTAGGGTCACTATCTGACAGAATGTGCCAGTCGATGATCACATATACTCCCAGCTTGCGGGCTGCTTCTACGGCTTCCTTAACCTTTTTCTTGAGCGAAGGATTGGAAATGTAGCCGTCGTTTTCTGTATACATCGCGACCCGAAACACGGAGATCCCCCAATCATCGCGCAGAGACCGGATCGCCTTCTCATTGACGAAATCACCGTACCACTGGACCCCGTGGGAGCTTATTCCCTTGAGCTGGACCGGCTTCCCTGCCTGGTCGACCAACCGGCCATCCTTCACAGACAGCTGACCATGCCTTTCCACCGGTGTTTTGGATGCGATGGCAGCCGATGAAGCTTCTCCGGACAAACCTGTATTTAGGTTAAGCAGCATGAATACCGCAATTATTCCGATACTCACCCTTTTTAGTGAGACTAGTCGCACGTCCCTGTTCACTCCCTGATTCTTGTACAGGCCAATCACCCTGTCTGCCGCCTGCCGTTATGACGGGTTTTATTATAAGGCAGCGGCATGCCATTTTTCTACAAGCCGCTCACAAAAAAATTCGCCCGCCAGAGGCGATGTAGCACCTCTTGCGGACGAAAGCGGATAAAAGCGAAACATCATTAAATAGCAGGCGCAGCAGCTGCAGACTTATCAGCAGATTCATGCTCAACAAGTCCGTGCTTCTCCCAAACCCGGCTCTTCCAGCGGAAGTACATGATGACCGCGCGTGTCCACTCATCTGCGGCGATGGCAAGCCATACACCCGCCAGCCCCATATTGAGCTTGAACACGAGCAGGTAACCGAGCGGCAGGCTCATACACACCATGGAGATGAGACCTATGAACACAGGGAATTTCGCATCCCCGGCAGCACGGAGGGAGCTGATGATCACAATGTTGGTAGTCCGCCCGCTCTCCAGCAGGAGACTAAGCAGGAGCACCTGTGCGCCAAGACTGATAATTTCGGGATTATCCGTAAAGATCCCCATGAGCGGAATCCGGAAAACAACCACGATCAGATCGATCGCCACCGTAACGATGAGCGCCCATTTGGCGCTTTTTAGCACACGCGCAAAAGCGGCGTCCTTCTCTCTTGCTCCGACCAAGCGGCCTACGATAATCGCCGTGCCCATGCCAACCGCCATGCTGAACAGATAAATGTAGCTGGAAATATTCAAAGCATACTGGCGTGTCGCCATCGCTTCTGCTCCCAGATAGGTTACATACAGGGTGAACACGAGCTGGCAAGACTGGTATGTGATGGATTCCAGCGCCGACGGAATGCCGATGCGCAGTATTTTAACAATATAATCCTTGGACAGCTTCACATAATAAATAAGTTGCACACGCACTTCCGTCACTCTGTACATCAGCCAGAAGAAGATCAAGAGACAGATCAGACGGCTGCCGACGGTGGAGATGGCCGCACCCTCCACACCCAGCGCAGGAGCGCCGAAGTTGCCGAAGATCAGCATATAGTTGCCGACCACGTGGATCACATTCATGAATACCGAAATATACATCGTTTCCTTGGTAAAGCCATGCGTACGAATCGTCGCCGCCAGCGCGTTAATCAGCGCCTGCAGGAAAATGGCTCCGCCGACAATACTCATATAGGACTGCGCGTAAGCGAGAATTTCACCCTGGACGTTCAGCCACTGCAGCATGTGCGTGCCGAACAGCAGGAAGATCGCGCTCAGCAGCAGCCCCACCATCAGGTTTAATGTGATGGCCGTGCCCGTAACGCGGGCAGCTTCAATCAATTTCTTGGAACCGATATATTGCGCGACAACGATGGCAGCACCATTGCCGATGACTTCCAGGACAAGAATGGCAATAGAAATAATCTGGTTCGCCGCGCCCACTCCGGACACCGCATCATCGGAGACGGAGCTGAGCATGAAGGTATCCATGCTTCCCATCAGCATGAACAGGAACAATTCCAGGAAAATAGGCCAGGTTAAACGGAAAATGTTCAACTGGTTCCCCGGCAGCGACGAGCCTTTATTTAATGCTTTAGCAGTCAATGATGTCACCTTTCCCCGTTTTGCTATTTTTAGATCAAGGGGTATGTTAGCACATCCAAATTGAAAAAGCAGCAGGTTTTTGTAAATAGATGAAAAACAATCATAAAATATGATTTATCACTTTCATCAAAAATGATTATGTTCGTTTATAGCCTGCTGCAAGCCGCTGCAGAGCTGCATTTTCTAAGGATCATCTGTTGTAAGAAAAGCGTCTATCGTCGTACTTTCAAAGAAGCCAGACCGCATTTAGCGAAAGCTTTTTCTTGTGATTTCAGGAAGCCAATGACAGGAAGTTTATACTTTCTGAAAACTTGAAAAAAAACGAAAACTCGGAGAATTCGTGTGATGTCATCGTTTGACTGCTGCAAAGAGATGGCCTAGCATAGAAAACGACAGTTGTTTCTTTGTAGACGTCTTCCGGTTCACTGAAAAAAAATACGAAAGAAGGTCGTTCTATGACTCTGACATTCAGGGCGCTTGTCGTTGATAATAAGGATGAATTTACCATGGGCATATCCCGGCTTTCCCTCGAGGATCTCCCGGATGGGGAAGTGCTGATCAAGACCGCTTACTCTAGCGTCAATTATAAAGACGGGCTTGCGGGCACGCCGGACGGCAAAATCGTCTCCTCATATCCCTTCGTTCCCGGCATCGACTGCTCGGGCACAGTGGTATCCTCCACGGATAGCCGGTTTCAGGAAGGGCAAGCGGTGCTCGTGACCGGCTACGGACTGGGCGTCACCCATTTCGGCGGCTTCAGCGAGTATGTGCGCGTTCCCGCCGAGTGGGTCGTGCCCCTCCCTGAGGGCTTGTCGCTGCGGGAGGCGATGATTTTCGGCACCGCCGGTTTTACCGCCGCTCTCTCGATTGACCGGCTGGAGCAGCACGGGATGGCCCCCGGCAAAGGGAAGGTGCTCGTCACCGGGGCAACCGGCGGCGTGGGTGCTACAGCCGTGGCCCTGCTGACCCGGGCAGGCTATGAGGTGGCCGCAAGCACAGGCAAGGCCGATGCCCATGACTACTTGCGCTCTCTTGGAGCGCATGAAATGCTGTCTCGGGACGAGGTCTATGACGGCGTCCGCATCAAGGCGCTCGACAAGCAGCTTTGGCAGGCCGCCATCGATCCGGTCGGCGGCCCATCGCTCGCTGCTGTCCTGAGCCGCATTGCCTATGGCGGCTCCGTCGCCGTCAGCGGCCTTACGGGCGGAGGCGGCGTGCCGACTACCGTGCATCCGTTCATTCTGCGCGGCGTCAATCTGCTCGGCATTGACTCGGTCTTCTGCCCTTATGACGCGCGGCTGCGGATTTGGGAGCGCCTCGCGGGCGATCTGAAGCCACAGCAGCCTGAGCTGCTGGTGGAGAAGGAAGTGTCCTTGGAAGCTCTGCCTGGCTCCCTGGCCGGTATTTTACAGGGACAATCGCGAGGAAGAACACTCGTACGCTTCTCTTAATTTTACTCACGACACAGGGTATGCACGGAGCATCGGAGAGATCGAATTTGAGCGTATCGTCACAATATCGAAAAAAAGAGCGCCCCCCGGTCGATGGACCGTTGGGGCACTTCCCTTTTCATCCATATTACTTTACCGACCCCTGTGTAACCCCGTTAATAATCCATTTTTGTGCGAACAGGTACACGATGATCATTGGCAGCAGCGCCATCAGATATGAGGCGAACGCCAGATTGAAGTCGGTGTTGAACTGCCCCTGGAATACATATTGTACAAGCGGCAGCGTGTACTGTTCCTGGTCGCTGATGATGATCAGCGGCAGCAGGAAGTCGTTGTACGTGGACAGACAGGTCAGAATGCCGACGGTGGCGCTGATCGGTGTCATCAGCGGGAAAATAATGCGCCAGAAGGTGCCCCACGTCGTAGCCCCGTCCACCCGGGCCGCCTCCTCCAGCGCTTCCGGTATGGAGCGAATGTAGCCCACATAGACGAACACGTTGAACGCCAGGCCGTATACCGTATGCAGCAGTATGAGACCTACGAGATTTGTCATGTTGAGTCCCGCCGCCAGCTTGACAATCGGCAGCATGATGATTGGAAACGGGATGAACATGGCGCTGACGAAATAGAAGTACAAACCCTTAAAAAACCTGTGCTGCATATTGCGGGCAATCGCGTAAGCGACGAGCGAGTTGGACAGCAGCGTCAGGATGACGGTGGCCGTCGTGACGAGCACGCTGTTGCCGAAGGCCTGAAAGAAGTTGGTCATTTCCACGGCACGGGCAAAGTTATCCCATTGCGGCACCGCCGGAAAGGCGAACACGGACTGGCGCATTTGCTCCGGATTTTTCAGCGCAATCGTCACGGTCATATATAATGGAAACAGAACCATGATGGTGCCGAGCGCCACCAGAAGCATTACAATCCAATTTGTACGTCTCATAGTCATTACATGTCCATCTCCCTTCTCTGCAGGAATCTGAGCTGAGCAAAGGAGATGAGCGCGATCACGATAAAGTAAATGACCGAGTTGGCCGACTGATAGGCAAATTCTCCTCCCTCGAATCCCCCTGTAAATATCAGGTGCGAGATGGACTGTGTCGCACGCCCGGGTCCGCCGTTCGTGAGGGCGACGATCTGGTCAAACACCATCAGCGAGTTTTTCATCGCCAGCACCATATTAATCGTGAAGAACGGCGCAATCAGCGGAAAAGTAATGCTCCAGAACTCACGCCATTTGCTGGCCCCGTCCAGATTCGAAGCTTCATACAGGCTGGTGGGTATCGTCTGCAGACCTGCCAGATAGAGAATTGTATTAAAAGCAATTCCCTGCCAGACAGCCACGATGACGACCCCGATCCAGGCGTGGCTTTCGCTGCCAAGAATATTGGTCGATAAGACTTCAATCCCCAGATTCTGTCCCCATACCGTGAACACGTTCGAGAACAGGTAATTGAATATGTATCCCACAATCAGGACGCTCAAAATGTTGGGCAGAAAATAAATGCCGCGAAAGAAATTGCGAAATTTGATTCTGGCATTCAGGCCGAGTGCGATCAGCAGGCTCAAAATGTTGATGAGTATCGTGACCACCACGGCAAATTTGAACGTAAACCAGTAAGCATTGCCAACATTATTATCCTGGAAAAGATTGATGTAATTCTTCAACCCGACGAAATCGTAGTTATCGCCAAAGCCGTTATAATTCGTCAGCGAGTAATACACGCCCTGCAGAGCCGGCAGGGTCAGGAACGTGAAGAATAAAACAACGGCAGGCACAGTCATCCAGTAAAAAGGCAGCAGACGTTTTCTCATCATTCATCCTCCTTGGAAGCAACGCCGGTGTTAACGGCGATTCGCCACTTTATCCCATTCGGTATCAAGCGTTTTCAAATAATGATCGATATCCCTGTCCTGCAGGAAAGCCTGGACGATGGAGTTAAGCTGTACGGCCGCCGGAATATAGTGGTCCGCAAAATCGACGATCCTTCCGCTCCGCAGATAAGGCTGAAGCTCTGCTACAGCCGGGTCGTCCTGCACTACGCCCTTCACCGCCGAAAACATCGTCTGCTCGGTAATGTACTGTTTGCTGTGTGCCGGATCGAGCAGGAAATCAATGAACCGCTCAGCCTCCTCCTTATGCGGCGAATCCTCCGCGATGGCAAACAGCGTATCCACCCCGGAGATCAGCTTGTTCGTCTCTGCTTTATTCCCCGTAGGGAGCGGAAAGAATCCAAGCTCAATATCCGGATTGGCCTTGCGGATTTCCGGGATCGCCCATGTGCCCTGAATGTACATGTAAGCTTCCCCGTTGGCAAAAGCACGGTTGCCGTCCGCATAGGACTTGCCGAAGTTGTCGCTGTGCCCGAACTGCAGCAGCTCCAGCTGCTTCTCCGCGACTTCGTGGAACTTCTCCTGGAAGGTGACCTGGTTCTCCCTGCGCTTCAGAAAGAAATCAATCCCGACCAGATTGGGAGCAAGCTGGTTGAAGGGCAGGTTCGTCTGCCAGTCATCCTTATATGTATAATAAAAAGGGATTTTGCCCGCATCCTTGATCTTCTGCGCCGTGGTGATCAGCTCGTCCCAGGTGCGCGGAACACTCAGCCCCATTTCACGGAACAGCGCCTTGTTGTACATGACGCCGTTTGCATTTGCCGCGAAGGGGATGCCCGTTATTTCCTGCATGCCGGTAACATCCTTCAGCATCTGCACATAAGCCGGTTCAACCTTGTCCACGAGCGGGCTGGCAGTCAGGTCCGCAAAAATCCCGCTGTTGGCCAGCACCGAATATGTATCTGTCGCGCCAAGCGCGATGATATCAGGCACATCCTCCTTGACCACCCGCGTCATGAGCACCGTCTCCGCATCCGGCGGATTCACCTGTGCTACTTCGACATCGGGATTTTCCTGATTGAATTGGGCGATCAGCTTGTCAAACGATGCTTTCGCCTCGGGCTTGTTCTGGAAAAACTCCACTTGCACCCTGCCGTTCGCTGCCCGGTCCTGCCCGCAGGCAGCAAGCAGCGTTGTCAAGAGCAGCAGCGCGGCCAGAACAGCCGGCATTTTGCCTATTCTTCTCATCCTCATTCCTCCTGTCCTTCCGACTCCCGGTTTTCCAAAAACATTTACCCAATTCAGTGATATAAGAAACCAATCAGTAATTAGAAATTATACCCAAAATAATAGACATCCAAACGATGTTACAACGAATTCAATACTGTATTCTTATGTATTCAAATAGCCTAATAGCTAGAAATAATGGTATAATTGGAAGGACAGAGCAACCGGTGGGAAAAGGCACGGTGAAGCTAACCCGAGAGGGGGTGGCACCGTGTCACTTCTTGCATTAGTGCAGAATTTCCTTGAGATCAGCGATAAGCTGGTGAGTATTGCCGTGGGGATAGTTACCTTGTGCATTACGTGGAAAGCAGCGCGAGACAAGAAAAACCACCGGGAATAGGTTGGCTACCTAGGAATCCGGTGGTTTTTCGTAAACCCTTATGAAAATCTCGCCGTGGTACCTTGGAACTGCTTGTCATTAGTTTCAACCCTCCTTGTGTGATATTTTAGGTTTTTATGTCAAATAATTGCACAGTAAACGGAAGGCATTCCACCAGTTATTGGAATTCAAAAATTAAAGCTCTATGGGTATTTCCAAATAACTGTAATAGATAAAAAGGCACTCCACACGAGCATGGAGCACCTTGGTCAACAGAATCGAAATTATTCAGCCGTTTTAATAATATTACCCTTATTGATAGTAAGCACGCACATCCCCGTTTACTGAATGCATTTATTCATTTCACATAAGCTTCTTCATATCCATTTTGGGGTCCAACCTCAGCATCATACTCTACTGATCCATCTAAATTCACCAGTACACTGCGATATTGCAATTTATATTTCCCATTCTCAAAAGCCATATTATATTCGATAGGTGGTAATTCACCATCCGCAAATTTCATTGTGGCCGTTACAACCACGTTTGACGGATCGGAGCTATCTACGGAATCAATCTCGTAATCAAGAACCGTTTGGTTGTCCTTCAGGAAATTGATTCGTGCCTTCACTGTTGTAAACCGGCTGTCTTCGGACAATTCTACCATTTCTTTGTAGTCATTCTGTTTAGCTGCATCCATATACTGCGTAAATGTAGATACGGCCGCCTCTTTTGGATTTCCAGGCAGTTCGTTGGTATTTCCTACGGTAACAAAGCCTGTAGCGATAATAAAGGATAGTCCCAGAATTGAGCCAATTAACAGTGTTTTAGATTTTGATGAAGCCACTTGTTCATTCCTCCTTTTTTATAGATTATACCACGAAAAAAATACCAAATATTTCTATTCCGCAAAATGTAAAAAAAGACCTTCCGCTTGGAAAGTCTTTTAAAAAAACGAAATTTAGAAGAATTATCACGTACCCGCACCATGACCTAATGTTGATACGACTTGGACCGCCGTGACAACTACAGCTACAAAAGCTGATTTACCTCTCTTGATAGCTGTTTGAATTTCTTTTTAGCATCCTCATTCGCCCATTCCCGGTCCATTTCAAATAGTGTCAAACAGTTAACAATATTCCGTACACTGTTGATATTAACAGATAAATGCAAACCATCGAGTAAGAGATTCATTGCATTACTATGGCCCCTTTTGAATCGATACACTCCTAAATCGCTATAAAATTGGACAATTCTTTCCTTCACCACAGAGTCTTTATATTGACCATATTCCCCCTGCATCTCAAGTGATGGAATGTACGCCGAAAAGCGCTCCAATATTCGATCAATATCAAAATTAAAACGGTTAGCCGCTTTGACCATATATCCCAACGCAATAAAGATTTCCTCTGGCCGGGAAGCAACAAAATCGGAGTATTCCTCTAACGCCTCAGCTTGGCCAGATAATACCCGGTACAAATATCTATTGGCAGTTGCCCATTCAGAAAATTGGTGAATATACCTACGTGCTTCTTCATCTTTCTCACGTATCCACAATTCTCCTTGTTCGTACTGTGAAACATAATCTAAAGCCCCATCGTAATCCTGGAATTCTTCACAGACAGTAGATCGAATAAGCCAACCATACAAAATATAGTAATAGAACGGCCGTTTCGGTTTGCGCTCAGTTGAGGGACGTTCATACTGGATCGTAGCGATCCGCAGCATTTCCACTGCAAGTTCATCTACCTTTTTCCACTTATGAGCGGTCACCATAACATCAATCAATTCTTTCAATGCATCGAGCTGATCCGCTTCATCCAAACGACTCACATACGCCTCAAACAAAATAGCCGATCTTAAATTCTCTTCCAGGTCATTCCCTAACGAGAGTTCGAATAAGCGATAACGGCAAATGGCCAATCGTTCTGAATGCTGGAATCTTTCCGCTTCGCTCACCTGGTTATAAATAATCGCCGCAGCCTGTCTATGTTCAGAAGCAAATAAGTCTTCTGCTACATCGGACAAAGCAGAAGTGTACGACAGATCATCCAATAACCGATGAACCATCCGTTCGATCAAGTCTAAGCGCTTCAGTTCCGCACATCGAAAAATAAAAGGGCGAATCCGCCGCATGCTCGTAGTAAAAGCAAAGCATTCTTCTACGTAGGATTCAAAAAAGTAATCTTCTGGAAATTGTATAGCTGTCGTAATCGCCTCTAATTGCCGGATTGAAATTGGCTTCGTCCCTTGAAGAATTCGGCTCAAGGTGCCGGCATTCAGGTCGGCTATGCGTAAAAATTGAGTGAAACTTATATTATGTTTCTGCATGTATGTACTGAGTGTTTCACGAATTGTATTGTCTGACTTCAAATCAGACTCACCTCCTCTAGCACACAAACAAAAACCAAAATTTAGTATTTGTTTATAGATAATAGTACACCTCAAATTGAACAGCGGTCAACAGTATATATACGTCCAATTTGTACACCGAAAATCGCCCAACCAGAAAACCCACGTCTTTTTATTTTTGTTAGTTTCGTAGCGTACAATGCCTCCTCAGTTTGAATTTATGTTCATTATAGACGATGAGAGGAAAAAGCACCGGCCCATGCCGGTGCTCACCCTGTAAAATTATTCTTCATAAAAAATAAAGGCCCGGTTCATTGACCGCAGCCTTTGTTTTTTATAAATTTAGATATTCAGAAAGAAGAGGTGTTTCTCCATCCAACTGTTATCTGTTTTATGCGAACGATGGTTTTTTTCGATCTACATCGCCGCTTAGAACCTTAACATACACTTTATCTTCTTCGTCAACAGAAGGTCCAACATACTTTTTCCCACTATTAACATCATGATAAATTACGCCTTTAAGGTTAGTTTCTACTTTTGAATTAGTAGAGCGCAGTATTTTTCCTGCGAGTCCTTCATCATTTAGCACTTTATTGACGACCTCTCGATCTATCCTAATAACTTCATTTTTGGTGGTTCCATGACGCCCTGTTAAATTATCGCGTATCATACGGAATCCCCTCCAACTAAATGAGTAATTACACTTACTTAGTAAAGTTTAACGAATCGCTCCAAGCACCTCATAGAGCATGGCGGTAAATGCCTCCCGGTTCACTTCCTCGCACACTCTAACATTGCGTGGACGCTCCAACCGGTTGTTGATGTCCACGAGGCTGTAACCCCGGGTCAGCTCACCCGCCGTCTCCACATCCACATGGTACATGCCGGAACGGGCCATGATCGATTCATCAGCCGCTACTGCCATTAGCAGCGTATCCGGGTGCGTCGTGCCCGGCAGCCGGTGCACCTCTTTGTTGAACTGCTTGACGACTTTATTAATGTCGATGAAAAACTTCGCCCCCGCTGTACCGATCTGCTCAATTTCCTCATGATTGGCATCGTCCATTACCGAATAACGGGTACACATCTCCCAGCCGACCATCGTGATCGGCACGCCGGAATGCAGCACAATTCTTGCCGCTTCCGGGTCAACCCAGAAATTGTATTCTGCCGCAGGCGTAATATTGCCCAGGGAATTATTTGTTCCGCCCATGATGTACAGGTGCGGAATTTTCGGGATGATCGCCGGGTCCTTCTGCATGGCCATGGCAATGTTGGTCAGCGGCGCAATCGCCAGCAGATGAATCTCACCGGGATGGGCATGGATTTTCTCAATCAGAAAATCCACCGCATGCCCCTGCTCCGGCCGCTGTACAGCACGCGGAAAGTTCGCTCCGCCCATGCCGTCCGAGCCGTGCACATCCTCCACCGTCCGGTGCCGCTGCTCTCCGATCGCCAGCATCGGCTTCTCATGCCCTTTGTAGACCGGGATGCTGCCGCCCTTGCCGGCAACCTGAATCGTATAAAGCGCATTTTCCACCTGCTGGTCAAACTGCACATTGCCGCCGGTAATCATCACGCCTTCAACCTGAAAATAATGCATGGCCGTCAGAAGGGCTATCGTATCGTCCCCTGCCGTATCGGTGTCTATGATGACTTTTTTTCTGTCTGTCATTGCCTTGCTTCCCCCTTCTGCTCATCGAACCTTCTGGTTCATCGTCATTATTCATTGAAGCATTCCGGGGGCGTCAGCGCAACTATTCCAACTCAATCCACTCGGCAATCAGCACATCAAGCCGTTCTTGCTGCTCTTCGCGAGCAGACCACAACTCCCGCAGCTTCACCGGATCATCATCGGCCTGCTCCAGCTCAACATCCGCAGCGGCCAGCACCGCTTCCTGGGCGGCGATGCGCTGTTCCAGCTTCGCTCGGACAGCCGAGACCCGTTCAGGGCTTTCCGCTTTGCCTGGGTTCGGCTGCACTTTTTTCGCCTTGGGTGCGGCTGCTTCTTTCCCCTTGCCTGATGCGGCTTCTTCCTGCTCCTCCAGGCTTTTGCGAATATCTGCAAGCTGACGCTTCTTCTCCCGGTAATCGTCAAACCCTCCCAGGTAAGAAGTCACGCGCCCTCGCTCCAGCTCCCACACCCGTTGTGCAAGTTTGTTGACGAAGTATCTGTCATGGGAGATGACCATCACTGTGCCGGGAAAAGCTTCAAGCGCCTCCTCCAGCGCCTCCCGCGAATCGATGTCCAGGTGGTTGGTCGGCTCATCCAGCAGCAATAGATTGGGCTTTTTCATCACCAGCAGCGCCAGCCGCAGTCGGGACCATTCCCCGCCGGACAGCATGCGTACAGGCTTGAAGACATCGGCCCCATAGAACAGATATCTCGCCAGAATACCGCGGGCCTCGCCCTCTTCAATCCCAGCTTCCTTCCGAAAAAAGGACAGCACCGTATCTGAAAGCTCCTCCCGCTCCTCCTGCTGGGCCAAATAACCGTACTCCACACGCGAGCCCCATTCCACACTACCCGTGTCGGGCTGCTCCTGACCGAGCAGAAGGCGCAGCAGCGTGGATTTCCCCGCTCCATTATCCCCCAGCAGCGCGACCTTTTCACCAAACTCCAGGCTTCCTTCGGCACCGGCCAGGATCGTTCGCCCAGCGTACGCTTTATGCAGATTTTCAAAGCGCACCACCCTCCTGCCAGATCGATCCTGCGGATTCAGGTCAAAATCGGCGCTTTGCCGCTCCAGCACTGGGCGCTTGATCAGCTCCATTCGTTCCAGGGCTTTACGGATGGAGGCGGCTTTTTTGAAAAACTTCTCATTGTCGCCAATACGGCCCCATTCCTCAAAGCGCCGGATGGCCTCCTTCATTTTCTTGATCCGCTTCTGCTGCTCCTGGTAATCTGCGAACTGGATCAGGAGGCGCTCCTCCTTCTCCTTCACATAACCGCTGTAATTGGTCAGATACGTGTGTGCCTCGCCGTCCTCAATCTCAATCACTTTCCCGATGACAGCATCGAGAAAGTAGCGATCATGGGATACGATCATACAGGCCCCCTCATAACTGCGCAGAAACTGCTCCAGCCATTCCAGCCCTTTCAGATCCAAATGATTTGTCGGCTCATCCAACAGCAGCAGGTCCGGCTTCCCGATCAGCTGCGAAGCAAGCACGATCTTGGTCTTCTCGCCCCCTGACAGGCTGCCGAAGACACGATGATATGAAGACTTGGGAATGTCCAGTCCGTCCGCGACCTGATCAATATTCGCCTCCATCTCATAGCCCCCGGCCTGTTCGAAGCGCTCTTGAAGTGCGGAATAAGATTTTAGCAGCTTCTCCATTCGCTTAGTATCGTCCGCCGCTCCCGGAAGGGACATCTCCTGCTCCAGCCGGCTCATCTGACGGCGGCAGTCCTGCAGCTCCCGGTAACTATAAGCAAGCGTCTCATAAACCGTCATCACATCGAATTCCTCCGGAATTTGCGGCAGATATCCGATGCGGATATCCTTCTTATGCGTCAGCAAACCCTCGTCCGGCTTGTTCTGGCGAGCGATCAGCTTGAGCAGTGTCGTTTTCCCGCTGCCGTTGCGTCCGATCAGCCCGACTTTTTCTCCTTCGTGTATTTCAAAACCCACTCCGTCCAGAATGAGGTTCGCTCCATGATAAGCTTTCAATTGTTGTCCGTTTACAATATACATAATACAGGTCCTCCTCAGTTGATGAAGACCCTGCCCCGCACAGCACAAAAAGGGCCGCAGGAATATGCCTGCGGCCCTTTTCGGATAAAGCAATCCGTTCGGTTAAGGTAGGCGTCTTCTCGCGATAGTTACTTCCGTATGGTTAAAAATGGACAGACTTCTCCCGTTGACGGAAAAAGCATGTACAATGCCAGCCATAGCAATTGGAAGCTGGCTAATACGGTCGTTCACCATCTCGAAATTCACCTACCATCACCTCCTTAACATAGTTAAAAACAATTTAGCACAAAGTCATTTGCCTGCGCAAGCGGCAATTCGCCCAGCCTTCTTTTCCTGCTGTAAAGTTCAAGCCTGCTGTCAGGAGCGTGCACCCGGGAACGAGCTGCCTGCAGCATTCAGAACGGGCAGCATTCTGATCTCCTGAGTCATGGACGAGTCACAGAGAGGACAGCTTGGCTCCCCGTTGAACGTAAATCCCGTACGCATCCACCCGTTGCAGTCATGATTCGTGCATGACCATACCTCCGTATTCTCCTCCGGTATGGGCTCGGGAACATGGCGTTTATACATGGGAATCCCCCCTTGGCGTATGTAGACCATAATAATATGCTCCCGATTGCCAAATTCATGCATACTTTTGAAAGAAAAACAAAGCATGCCTTGACCGGGCGATGAATGAGTCATTAACTATTGACGACTCTGGCTTCTCCGGATGTGTCATGCCACTCTACAGAAGCGCCCATGCTCAAAGAGGTGGATCGAACAGGGAGAAACACCCTTCCATTGTTGATGGTTACTGGCACATCTAATGAGATTTGAACACCATTTATGGAAGCTGTGGTGCTCCCCACCTGCAATTGTACGATCCGTGCCCCTTTGATTAAGGTGACGGTTTGGGTCGTTGGGTCCCATAACACGTTGTTATCTGAGATATCAAGAGCATCCGCTACATAACGAAGCGCCAGATATGTCCGTCCTTCATGGATATACGGTGCGACATCCGCCGTCTTCTCTGTGCCGTTCACCGTATACACCGTCTCTCCAACTTTAAAGCTGGCCTGGCTTACGGTCTCTTCCGGAGCCTTGGTGACAACCCGCGCCAGCGGAACCCTTACTTCTTTCCCCAGGTTATTAAATGGTGTGTAGCTGCTCACTTCGGTCGTCCGGGCCACCTTCAACTCAATTTCCCCTTTGGCAACCGTCCGGTCTAACGTTAATTTGACATTACTGAACTGAAGGGTGGTGCTTTCATCGCTCTCGCCTGTAATTGTAAAAGCGGCCGACCGCTCGTTATTTACCAGCTTCAACGGTTCAAATTGCAGATCCCCTTGATAAACATCAACAGTAGGCGTGGCTGCAAAAGTTACCCCTTCAGGAAGGGTAAGTGTGATCCGCTCCCCATCTTTCAGGCCGCCCGCAACATTTTCCGCTAGGGTGAAGTCAGCAGCTTCCTGTCCAGATCGTCCAATAATCGCATCGGGAACAGCCGATGCAGAGACAGTCAGCCCTGCGTGCACATCCGCAGCTTTAACATTTCCTTTGGCACCCGCGCTGCCGCCAATTTCAATCGTCAGATCTCCCGCAAAATCGGGCGCAGTAACGACATCCATCTCCTGCAGCGTAAACGTCCCGGGGCTGGATGGTGTTGCACCGGTTACTTCAAATACGGCTGTCCGGTTATCCGTACCGGTATATCGCACAAATGCAAGCTCCAAATCTTCCTTATTGTCGGTGTCTCCGGCAGGACTTTCCGAACTGCCTGCATAAACCGGCTGAAACGCCACACCTTCGGGAAGAGTTAAGGTGAGGGTGCGGCCTTCGGGCAGTGTTCCATACAGCGCTTCTTTAATGACGATATCCGAAATCCGCTGTTCCTCGCGCCCGGCATATATGGCAGGCAGCTTCTCCGATGCCGCACTCACCGTGACACCATACTTTGCATGAGTACCTACAACCAGTTCCGTCACATCCAGATCGGCTTCACCGCTAATGCGGGCTTTTATATCCCCGTCAACGGCATTTTCAGGCTTGGTTAAGGTAAATTTCAAACCGCTCAAAGTCCATTTGCTCATCTCATAGGTTGCCCCGGTGACTTCCACGGGCTGCACGCTTCCGTCTCCATCCTCGTCTTCCCAAGTCGTGCCTAGAACGTCTACCGTCAATTCATCGGCCGTGGAGGTAAGTTGGAAGTACATGTCTTGTCCATAAGTCGATCCATATTCCACTTTTCGGATACTATCATTCAGGTTCCATTTATAACCTGCAGGCAATTTAACTTTTACGCTTTCATTCATCGGCTCAAGCGCCCCGGCGGATGCCTCCTTTAAGGTGAGACTGAAGGAGTAATCACTTTCCGTACCTTTCTTGGAACCGGCGGTGACCGCAACCTTGCCACCGCCTACTGTAGCTATGGAGACTTTACCTGCCGGAAAAGCGCTATGACCAGGAGCTGTAAACGCAACCTCCACCGGCCCCTCGTCCATATCCTCCCAGGTAACATCACCCAGCTGAATCAGAAAGGAGGCGTCTTCCTCCAATGTATAGCTCTCTCCCCTGTCCGATATCTCCAGCAGGAAGCCATCCTCGTCCGCCTTTACCACCTCGATGGCAGGTGCGCCCGGAGCTGAGCCGTTTAAATCCCTGAGCGGATTGGAACTGCCCAATATGTATACCCGATTCGAACCGCTGTCATCCATAGGATCGATAACCTCGCCGTTGGAGTCTGTCGACAAGTCCATTCCTCCGGGAAGCGAGATGTACAGCTGGTCTCCTCCGCCAAGCACGGTGTATGCCGGAATCGTTACTTTAATAGAATGCATGGATCCGCTTCCGCTGGCTGGCAATATCATGCTGCCCAGTGCTTCCAGCTTCCCTCCTCCTGCCGCATGAACAGGCCTCAGCCCGGACAGCCCGCTTACCAGCAAAGATGCAACAGCAATCATCTTAATTGATTTTTTCCATTTGTTTTTATGTAATTTCCCCAATTTCACCAAGCTCCTTTAGTGTTATTTAATTATTCATGTTTTTTGGCACTCACCCCCATTCCAAAATTAAGGTTTTAGGATAATGCATGACTTGACTGTGATTTCCTCTGTTTATCGAGACACCTCCATCCATTTTTTGATAATGATAATCATTATCATTAAGCAACATGTTAAAACCTGTCCTTTATCATGTCAAGTATTATGTCAACGTTTTTTGAAATTTGTAAAAATCTCTAGAAATCTGTCCCTAATAGACGCCAGCTTATAAAGACACCGTCACCTGTGTTAACAGCAACACCCCCACGCTCCAGGTATTCCAATTGATAAGGGGAACAGAGTTTCACCTCCTTTCAGCAATTCATTACTTGCTTGGAATCGTCCGATTGGGCGACGCTCTACCTACATCTCAGCTCTCCCTTCACATAACAAGTACTTCCGGCTTCCTGTAACCGTTTTCAAAAATGCATACCATGCTGCAAGAATCACTGCCGATATTAAAAGATAAGCATGTTGCCTGCAATAAGACATTTTTAACTCCGGCTTTATTGGGAGTAATACTTTTTTGCCTTTCTTATCGGCCCCCTTCAAAGTGCAAATAAGCACATGTTTCCGACGGAAACCATGTGCTTATTTGCATCCGCATAATTCATCGCTTGTTCATATGATGTTGATCCATCATTTCTCTCAGCTTTGCCGTTTCAATGTAATTCAGACTCCACTATATCCCCTTTCTGGGGGAAGGAGTCGAGACTTGGTGAAGGGGGATTTTTCAAAAAATAATTAAAATTAAGCTATTAACAGCAACCTATTACCGCCTTGTTGCGTCTAACATGTAGAAGAAAGATTTTGGCAACAGGTTACATTACTGATGTTGTTTTCTTTCTTTTAATAATGGTACTCTAGTAGTATGTTTTCCGTTACCCAACTTTTGCTAGAATGGGAAACGGGTCATCCGCACCGTTAGCGGACATCCATTTTAAGAAAAAGGAGCAGACAAACGCATGAAATTCAAGAAACCCGTCATTATTGCTGCAGTATCGGCCTTGGCCGTATCCGGAGCGCTTTTAACGCAGCCTACATATGCCGCACAAGCTACCAAAACCATCAAAGCGGTGTACAACAACATTGCCATCGTTTATAACGGCAACACAGTGCCTTCGGACGCATCCACAGAACCGTTCATGATTAACGGAACTACTTACCTGCCGCTTCGTATGGTAGGTACAGCTCTGGATAAGAAAGTTACCTGGGACGGTAGCAACAAACGCGTTGTGATTGAGGACAACGCACCTGCCGTTGATCCAAGTACAATTACAGCCCTTAACAACCAGATCAACACCTTGAATCAACAGGTTGCTACGGCAAAGTCCGAAGCAGCAACTAAAGACGCGACTATCGCCCAGCTTCAGAAGGATAAAGAAGCCCTGCAGAAGCAAATTGATGACAACAAGAAAAACAACAGCAGCACCAGCCTTGGCGACCTGGAAGATGACCTGAACGATGATTACGGCAATTATGAAAGCACGAAGGCCGAAGTTAAATTGAGCGGTAACTCCGACAAAGTTACACTTCGTGTAAATGTGTCCAAGACTGGATGGAACAAATTGTCCAGCAGCAAGAAAACGAACCTGATCCAGGACATCGTGGACGACATCCGTGACAAATACAAAGATGCCGACATCTCCGGTACCGTACGTGATGACAATGGTGGAAGCACGTTAGCCGACATCTCAGTAAGAAGCTCAGGTACCGCATCACTGAACGAGAAGTCCTCCGGTGCAGACATTAGTGACCTTCAGAATGACATCCGGGATGATTACGGTAACTGGAAAAATGTTAAATTCGACATTAGACTTACCGGTGACGAAGATGAAGTGAAAGTAACAGTCTACGTTAACAAGGACGACTGGAATAATCTGAACACTACCCAGCGTTACGACTTCAAGCAAGGTATCATTGACGCTATTGAGGACGAGTATAGCGGTGTTGATATCAGAGGAACTATTCTTGACAAGAGCGACAGCAGCAACAAACTGGATAATATCAATAACTAATTATTTTCAGCACGGCAAAGGGCCGGAGTGGATTTCTCACTCCGGCCCTTGTTCATTCCTTTAAACACATGCAAACCTTGTTGGAAAATTTATCACCCATATATTTAGCTAAGATGAACCTTTCTTCAATCGATATTTGGTTATAGTCCAAAAATTCCCGAAACATTTCATAATCCTTCATTTCAATTTTTGGGAGTGGATATCCCTTTTGCAATCTGAATAGTTTCTGAAGTTTATTCCAAAGCTTTTGTGCGTCTTCTTTTCAAAACTTATTTTTTCCTCTTCTTCCATCCGCTTTTCCAATTGAAGATGATATCTTTTTATGGCTTCATTTTTACCACGAGCAATCATCATTTTGAGACTAAACGGCTTCACACGCTCAATAATTTCGTAATGATACCAGAATGGCTCTTCAAAAAGCTCATATTCCATGGCCGTTTGTATACTATCATTTTTATCTATCTCCGAGATATCATGTCCACTTTCCAACAACAGCTGAACAAGCAGGTTGTCATCTATTTCAGACAGAACTTCAATGCAACATTGAAAAACAAACTCTCTGATTATATATTCGTATTTTTCTTCAAATCTATTATGTAACAAACCCATACCACTCATATAGCTAGCCGTAGTTTGACCTGTATACTCATCAAAAAAGTCTTCAACACTGTTATACTCATCAATTGAAAACGATTCATTTGTCCGGAGCAGCATGCCCGAACAATCCCATGGCGGGTCATAGCTGTGAGTGATTTTATATTTGGGCGCGAACATGAAGTCATACGCCAACTCTTCTGCCAAATTAGTCAATAACACTGAAAACCTTGCATCAACCCTATTTCTTATTTGTTCCGAGATACTTTCCACTGAATGTTCCAATACTCTAACCTCCTCAACAAAAAAACCATGCTTAATAAAAAATTAGGCACGATTCTTCCGTAGAAAATAAATATTCGATTGTTTAAAAGTGTACTATATTTACAATGTTAAATCTAGTTCTGCGAGTGTCACCATGATACTCAGTTGGATAATACTTATTGTAACAGAAACGAATTTCTCCCCTTGCCTTCCAATTCATCTATGTAGCCTAATAACATACGAAAACGGGAATTTGGATACTCCATTAACAAGCGATAGTCTCTAGATGCCAAGCCAGGATTTTTTAACCTAATTGCCTGCAACTTAATCATTTCGGCTACATCATAACGTGTTTTATGTATCATAAACCTTGAAATGTAGTTCCCAATTGACAGCTCCGATAAGTTTTCACTGCCATTCCACGAGAACAACTTGATTTGATTTTGGAAACGCTCCACATTTCTTCCTTCGGATAAAAAACGATAAATCAAATCACCTTTAATCAAAGAAGCATGAGAAAGCCCTGTGTAACTCTGCTCCATCAGAAAAACTACAATGCCCATAAAAGTATCAATGATTTGCAGTGGAATAGATTTATGGGATTCCTGCGACTGGACCGAGGTGATTCTGTATCTTTTATTTCGATATACGGAATGTGCATTCATTTGATCTTTAATTTTTGAATATAATTTCAATGAGCTATACTCATCGTTACGGTCGATTTTTATTTTTATATCAACAGGATTGGATAGGTGGCGGGTCACACCGTAAAATAGTCTTTCTGGCATTTTAATGTAGAATAGGCCCCTCAACTCCATCATCGTAAGATTCAGTTGCTTGGCGATTGAGTGAGCCTCAGTATTATTAATAACGAGAATATTAATATTGATTTCCTTGTTAATAATGTGATTCAACACCTTGAAATATTTCTTCAAGTGCTGGTCATGATTGTACTCCCGAAAATGCAATTCACTTTTGGTCTTCAATTCTTTGAAGATATCTCTAACAGATCGAGTAATATCCGTTAAAACATTCTCGCTTCCTCCATAAGCCCCCGTAGTATGAATACACTTTACCAGGCTGGTCAATTTTGTTAGCTTCATCAAAATAAAGTCTGTAGCTCATATTACACATCCTATACTCATCATTAAGAATCAAATGTTTAAAATATTAATTACTACTTGACTTTCAGCCTCGCACATAATATTCTGATTCTACAGAAATACTACAGTTGAGTATAGCTTTCTCCGCTTCGTTAGTAGAGCCGGCTATACTCAAGAAAAACCCTTCTCCGCTTCATTAGCAGAGTTGGGTTTTTTATTATTTTGTACATAAATGGACATGACTCCCCCACACTTCATGGGTTTGCCACACATCATTAGCCCGCAGGCAGAGACTAAACAGTGTGTTTAAAAAAAGAAACCCGCATCCTGAAGCAGATGCGGGTTTCCTGATGATAATGATTCAATATTAATAAGCTAATGCAAACAAACCTTTGATGTGGGACAGGTAGCGCATGTTGCTTCCTTCCTTCATCAAGGTCGCTACCGCGCCTTTCAGTTGGGTCTGGTTCGCACCCACGGTACCGATGGCGTCCGTTCTGCCCAAGCTTCCCAGTGTACCGGAGAATACAGGGGTGAAGGTTTCCATTTGATGTCCGTTGAAGAGTGCGAAGATGTTGTAGCCAACCGTTTCGCCCATCTGCCAAGCCAGCTGTGCCGTTGGCGGATATGGACGCTGTCCTTCCCCAGGGAATACAACCGCGCTGTCGCCAGCCAGGAAGATGTTTTCGTGGGAAGTGGACTGCAGGGTGCCGTTTACTGTAGCGCGTCCGCGGTCTACGTCGATCCCGGATGCTCCGACCAGCACATTGCCTTGAACGCCGCCCGTCCAGATCAGGGTGTTCGTCTTGATGGAACGTCCATCCTTCAGCAGCACTTCGTCAGCCTTCATTTCCGTGATTGCAACGCCGGTGATAAACTCAACGCCGCGTTTTTCCAAGCTTGTTACGGCACGGTCAACCAGTGGCTGGGCAAAGCCTGCCAGAATGGAAGGACCCGCTTCAACGCAGTACAGTTTGATATCATCGTAGTTGATGCCTTTCGCACGGCATACTTCAGGAAGCTTATCCGCGTATTCGCCGACCAGCTCGACACCTGTCAGACCGCCGCCGCCGATAACGATGGTGGCATCCGCCGGATTGCCGGATTTCTTGTATGCATCCAGGCGAGCTTCCACATGCGCGCGGATTTTGTTCGCTTCATCCACGGATTTCAGCGTCAGGCTGTACTGCTCCAATCCAGGGATTCCGAAGTAAGCGGTTTGGCTGCCCAGGGCGATAACGAGCGCGTCATAGCTGAGCGTTGCGCCGCTTGCCAGAGCTACCTTTTGCTCCGCAGGTTTGATTTCAGTTACCGTATCCACCTTCAGGGTGATATCCTTGTTGCGCAGCAGCTTCTCGAGCGGCAGAGCCACAGCTTTTTCGCTGATGGTGCCTGCAGCCAGCCGGTGCAGCTCAGTAATAATTTGGTGTGTCGCATAGCGGTTAACTACAGTAATCGTAGCTTCCTGCGGGCCCATATGTTCACGAGCCGTCAGAGCGGTCAGCAAACCGCCGTATCCGCCGCCAAGAATCAAAATTTGCTTCGACATTTCCATCCTCCGTTCTTGTTCTACCTGTTACCTAACGATGAATCAACAGTTATTTGTTTTGCGCCTGGCGCTCGTTCATAATGTCCAGGAAAGCTGAAGCGAAGCGCAAGCCCTTCTGTACATTCGGATCCTTGAGCATTTTGAGCATAGCAAACAGCCCGATTGTACCCGACTCGGTCTGTACACGGTCACCCGCTTCAATCGCAGCAGAAGCGATACCTTTGGCCGATTCTGTTACAGGCTTCACAAACTCGGTCATGGAGTTTTTCATATCCCCGATAAATACCGGGTCTGTTGCGAGGCTGCGCGCTACATCATAAGCGCCAGTCATAACTGTGACCATCTCGGTCAGCTTTGGCAGATTCTCAACCAGAACGGTCAACGATTGTTGAACCTCCGGCTTCATCAATTGGTCCAGCACATCGCGGGACTCCGTGGTAGCTTCCTGTATTGCTGCCACCTCTTGTTGATTTTCTGACATGACGTGAACGTCCTCCTTTACTATAAAAATAGAAGTCCATTCCTTTCTCGTTACCTGCTTTGCATTAAACGGCTCAACGAATCCCGGTCAAACAAATCCATAACACATTGAAAAAGCCCGCGCCGCCTAAAGGCGGAATCTTGCCACACGGGCTGAATGCCTGGTTGCCTCGGTCTTCGGTGTTTTTGCTGCTGCAATGACCACGCATTTCATGTTCGTGAATCAAACAGGCCGAAACGGAATCCTATAACTATATATTACACCTTTCACAAGCCCAACGTCGAAA
This sequence comes from Paenibacillus jiangxiensis, assembly GCF_046098255.1. Taxonomy (NCBI): domain Bacteria; kingdom Bacillati; phylum Bacillota; class Bacilli; order Caryophanales; family Paenibacillaceae; genus Paenibacillus; species Paenibacillus jiangxiensis. The sequence continues at coordinate 95,961 of NZ_JBJURI010000024.1, read as the reverse complement.
AAATTTTTAGTTTTACATAAAATTCTTACGTTCTATGCCTGAATTTTCATGAAAGAACCCGCAACATTCGAAAAATTACCATATTTTTAATAAAAACAGGTTGATTTTTTGACGAAGCTGGTGATCATTGGATATCATTATAGGGTAATATCCTATAGCAGGCCTGCTCCGGTGACCCGGGAAGGTCTGGCTCTGCGATACGAAACTAAATCCTTTGGAATGGAGGCTACAACCATGGCTCTGACATTTATGGATATGCTCAAGCAGGCACAAGCAAACGTAAAAGGTGTAAGCTCCCAAGAAGCAAAGAAAATGATCGAAGAAAATCCGAACACCTTTATTATTGACGTTCAGGATGCCACTGATGCAGGTGCATGCGGCCTGATTCGCGGAAGCGCGAATATTTCACTCGGCATGCTTCCCATCCGCGCTGATCTGGAGCTGCCGCAAAATCTGCGTGATGAACGTCTGGCAGACCGCAACCGTCCTATTCTGACCACCTGCGGTGCAGGCGGACAAGCCGCCCTGGCTGCTTATCTGCTGAAACAGATGGGCTTCACCGACGTGGCCTACATTGAAGGCGGAACGGCAGCATGGAAGGACACCGGCTACGACGTGGAAATATACTGATTAACGAGATACAAAACAATTAAGCTTCCTGTTCTCCATGAACGGAAGCTTTTTTTGTCAGGTCATTTGGTTGATTCTAATCCCATGCCATCGCCCGCATGAATTCATCCGCATCCCGGTCGGCCTTGGACTGGTTGCACTCATTGCACGCGCAGACACAGTTGACAGGGGTTGTATGCCCGCCTTTGGCACGGGGAAGGAGATGATCCAGCGTGTCGCCGTATTTACCGCAGAAATAACAGGTGTACTTGTCCCTCATCATGATATAACTGCGGAATTCCCTATTCGTGTATAAACGCCGGATCGTGGAGCGGTTGACCACCACCGCCATGTGCTCCTTCACCAGGGTTGCCGCCAGCTCCGGGTCGATCTCCTGGTGCCAGCGCCGCCCTTTGTCCGTTTTGCCACGCAGACGGATCATTCCGTTGCGGTTCGGACGCAGCGCCTTTGGGTCCGTGGGGTCCAACTGCAGTTTATTGTTCTTGGAGGGCGGCTGCCGCCTCTCGGGATGAGCAGGATGTGCACGAGCAGCCCCCTTGCCGCCATGAACATGGGCAGCGCCGTTCCCCGCAACGGAAGGCTTCGCTGCAGCTTTTGCAGCTGCCTTTTCTCCTTGCGGACTGTCAGGTAAGGCTTGAGCAGCTTTCTGCTTGCGGCGCCTGCAGTCCAGACATGCCCCTCTGCGCGACAGCGGGCCTGCTTTACGGCCGGTTCTGCGCTGGAATCCGGTCAATGGCTTGTATTCCTTACAATAATTGCAGTATTTCAGTAATGTCTGTTCGGCTGCTTCCATCATGCCCAAGCAGAATGCTTCTGCTCTTCGGGTCACCTCCTTTAAGCTTGTCCGGTATCTATATTTGTCCACAATTTTTTTTCAATAAACCGCCAACCCGTCTTCTAACTAAAATTACCACCTGCTTCATGTATTGTATCACATTCAGTTCAAATCAAGACGTATGTCTGCCACACGCACCCTGCTTGCAGGGAGTTGATTACATGCCGTACCAAAGAACATAGGTATTCTTTTTACTGGCAAGAATAACTACAACGGAAAAGACTGACGGAGATCATGGATAGCGGGAACAGTCTCCTCCATTCATCTGCTGTTTTTTGTACGCTCTTTGGCGGTATGGGAGTTTAGCCTGCCTTGCCTGATGGGTAACTTGTTATATAAAGCAAAGGGAGGGACGTACATGATAAGAAATCATACGATGATGCAGTTTTTTGAATGGAATGTAGAGGCTGACGGGAAACATTGGCAGCGGCTGATTGAGCGAGTCCCCGAACTGAAACGAAAAGGGATTGATGCCTTGTGGATTCCGCCTGTAACCAAAGGGCAATCTCCGGACGATACGGGCTACGGCGTATATGATCTGTACGACCTCGGTGAATTTGATCAGAAAGGAGCGGTTAGAACCAAATACGGCACCAAGAACGAGCTGCTGGAAGCCATGTCCGCCTGCGTCAAGCACGGTCTGTCCGTCTATGTCGATCTGGTCATGAATCATAAAGCGGGAGCAGATGAAACCGAGCTGTTCAAGGTGGTCGAGGTCAATCCGGATAACCGGAACGAGGTAATCTCCAAACCTTTTGACATTAAAGGATGGACGAAATTTACTTTTAAGGGGCGCGGAAACCGCTATTCGGCGTTTCAATGGAACTTCGAGCATTTCAATGGAACCGACTATGATGCCAGCCGGAACAAGACGGGCATTTATCGTATATTGGGCAAGAACAAACAGTGGAATAATAATGTGGATGATGAATTCGGCAACTACGATTATTTGATGTTCGCCAATATCGATTACAACAATCCGGCTGTACGGGAAGAGATGATCCGGTGGGGCAAATGGCTCATCGACATGCTGCAATGCAACGGGTTCCGGCTGGATGCCATCAAACATATCAATCACGACTTTATCCGGGAGTTTGTGGCAGAGATGATCAAGAAGCGCGGACAGGACTTCTACATTGTAGGCGAGTTCTGGAAACCCGATCTGAAGGCCTGTCAGAAATTCCTGGACGCCGTCAATTATAAAATCGATCTGTTTGACGTGGCCCTCCATTACAAGCTGCATAGTGCTTCTCTGGCCGGAAGTGATTTTGATCTGTCCACCATTTTTAAGGATACACTGGTCGGCACACATCCCCTCAACTCCGTTACGTTCGTGGACAATCACGACTCCCAGCCGAATGAGGCGCTCGAATCCTGGGTGGAGGATTGGTTTAAACAGATCGCCTATACGCTGGTGCTGCTGCGGAAGGACGGGTATCCCTGTGTGTTCTACGGTGATTATTATGGAGTTGGCGGTGAGAAGCCTGTCAAAGGCAAGCAGGATAAGATCGATCCTCTGCTCTATGCCCGTTATGAGAAAGCTTACGGCGACCAGCAGGATTATTTCGATCATCCCAACACTATCGGCTGGGTAAGACTGGGAGTGCCTGAGATCAGAAACTCCGGCCTGGCTGTCGTAATATCCAACGGCAAGGACGGAAAGAAGCGAATGCGTGTCAGCCAGCATAGAGCAGGTGAAATATGGACCGACCTGACGGGCAACCGGAAAGACAGCGTCAAAATCGATCAGAACGGATGGGCGGAGTTTCCCGTAACCGGGCGCAGTGTATCCGTATGGGCGCTGAATGGATGAGGCGGTTACGGATTGATCAACTCGAACTCGGCCGACGCCTGCTTCACGCCATTTACGATAATATCCAATCCATGCGTGCCGGGGTAATGCTTCCGCGTGGTGATCGGCTTGATCGTATGCCGCCTGGTAACAAGGCTCGCTCCAGGTGGGTATTCCTTTTCAGAAAGCTTGAAGCGCTTGGGAGCCGTTCTTCCGTTTGCCTTCATGTACAGGATGTCGTATTCAATCCGGAGCTGTTGCGGCTGCCCGGCAGGGTTGAATACGGTAAACGAAAATTCCAGCCCCTCCCCTTCCTTAATCACCGGCCGCGTTAGGCGCAGATCACGGATCTCCACTCCCTCCGCTCTTTGCAGTCCGAACAGCTCCAGTGTCTGCGGATCGCCTTTCTTTAGCAGGGTCCGGCAGCCGTGCCGGACAATCCAGTCCGTGTCCGGCTGCTCCCCTTTCCACGCACGGGCGATGTTCAACACCAGCTCCGGATGATCCTTGGCAATATCATTCAGGTTGTTGGCTACGCTTTTGCGCACATACAAGGAAGGATCTCTCTTCAACAGCTCCAGCAGTTCAATGACCGGGGCCGGGTCGGCAATGAACTGTTTCAGCTGTCCTCCCCAGGGCAAACGGGGCCTGCAGCCCTCGCTTGCAAGACGGCGCACGTGCTCTGAATCATCCGTGGCCCATATCCGCATACGGTTCATGACGCCCTCCGGGTTCCGCCCGATAAAGGCGCGAATGGCAAATTCGGAGGTTGAGTACCTGGTGAGCTGCTTCAGCGCCTCCAGGGAGAGTTCCTCATGCTCAAGCCCGTTCAGCTCTACGAAGTCCGGAAAGAAAATATATTCGACTCCTTTACAATCAGGCGCAGCCGTACATAATATATCCAGCGCTTCCGGATAAGATGGCGGCAGCACCTCCGTAAGCGCACGTGCAATATGGCGGATGCGCTGCTTGAATTCCTCCTGCTCCCATTCCCCGTCCTGGACAAGCTCCACGAAACGGCCACAGTCAAAGACCGGGTAGGCCTTGCGGAACACCGCCGCCGTATTTTCCAAAAATTCAGGGGTAAACAATTCTTTGAATGTGGACATCTCTTACCTCCGGGGGATTTCCCTTAGTGGTTTCCTCATATAACTTGATATTATAGCACATATGTTCCCGTTTCAAACGCAAAAAATTTCGGTTTAGAAAAAGCCCCACCCGTCATGTTAAACTAAGATCAGCAAATTAGTCTTTGGAAAGGAGTTTGAATCCGTGAAACAAGAGCTGATTCAACGCTTGAGCACCTATGCCCAGGTCGATACACAATCTAATGAGGACAGCGAATCCTGCCCCTCGACGCCCGGCCAACTAACCCTTGCACGCATGCTCGTTGAAGAGCTGAATGCCATAGGCATGCAGGAGGTAACCGTGGACGAGAACGGCTACGTGATGGCAACCCTGCCTTCCAATACAGACAAATCCGTACCGGTCATCGGCTTTCTCGCTCATCTCGACACAGCGACGGAAGTTACGGGCGCGAATGTCCGCCCGCAAGTGGTGGAAAATTACGACGGACAGAATATTGTCCTAAATGAGCAGGAGCAGGTTATTCTCACGCCCCGGGATTTCCCGAGCCTGGCCCGATACAAAGGACATACCCTGGTCACCACAGACGGCACCACACTTTTGGGAGCGGACAACAAGGCCGGTATTGCCGAGATTATGACAGCAATGGATTACCTGATCCGCCATCCGGAAATCAAGCATGGCAAAATCCGTGTCGCCTTTACCCCTGATGAGGAAATCGGCAGAGGGCCGCAGCGCTTTGATGTCGCTGCCTTCGGCGCAAAATACGCGTATACGATGGACGGAGGCCCGCTCGGCGAGCTGGAATATGAAAGCTTTAACGCCGCGGCGGCCAAAATCACCTGCCTGGGTGTCAATATCCATCCCGGAACAGCTAAGAACAAGATGGTGAATGCCGCCAAAATAGCGATGTTCATACATACCAAGCTCCCTCCGCTGGAGGCACCGGAGCATACGGAAGGATACGAGGGCTTTTATCACTTGATGTCGATTCAGGGAGATATTGAGCGGACGAGAATGCACTACCTTATCCGGGACTTCGACCGCGAGCAGTTTGAGAACCGCAAAGCCCGGCTGGCCGAAATCGTGGAGGAAGCCCGTTCTGTTTACGGGCAAGAACGCGTTCTGCTGGAAATCAAGGATCAATACTTCAACATGCGGGAAAAAATCGAGCCTGTAAAGCATATTGTGGAAATCGCAGAGCAGGCGATGAACAATCTGAACATTGAGCCTGAAATCAAACCCATCCGCGGCGGAACGGACGGTTCCCAGCTCTCCTATATGGGGCTGCCGACACCCAATATTTTCACAGGCGGCGAAAATTATCACGGCAAATATGAATTTATCTCCGCCGATGTCATGGTGCAAGCAACCGAAGTGATCCTCGAGATCATCCGGTTGTATGAAGAGCGCGGGATCAGCTAATTCCTGGCAACTCCCGACAGGAACATAACCTTTTGAACCGTATCCCTTATTAGGATCGGTTCTTTTTTGTTGCTTATTTGATTTTCCCGGGTGACTCAGAGGTTCCATAGCCGCTCCCGCCGCTCGCGAAATACAGTTTGGCGCTAATGGATTTTTGGAAATATCTCATATACAATGGAATGATCAGCTTTTCGGAGGAGTCGGAATATGGGAAACCAACAATTCAAAACAGCAGTTGAGCTTACGCTTAAAGTGATCGGGGGCAAATGGAAGCCCGTTATTCTCTGCCATCTGACCGATGGAGCCAAAAGGTTCAGCGAATTAAGGCGGGATATGCCGGATATCACACAGAAAATGCTGACCCAGCAGCTGCGCGAGCTTGAAGAGGACGGTATCATTCATCGGGAAGTGTATTCCCAGGTACCTCCCAAGGTCGAGTATTCTTTTACCGAATACGGCCTGACGGTCAGGCAGCTATTGGATGAAATGGCGGACTGGGGAACACAGCACCAGGAGCACCTGAGACAGGACGGATCGTGAAAAAAAGCAATACAAATTATAGCCCCTCGGAAGGGGCTTTTTTGTTGCGCCCAATGCCAGAAACACAGGCTGCATCTGCGTTTTCCTTGGTTCCCATCCGGTAACTGCCTTACCTCATGGGTACTGCGTTCCGAAAAAGTGCGTACTTACATTCTAAAAAGACGGCAAGTACAATGAATCTGACTTCACAACGATTAAAGGAGCGAACATAAGAATGGAACTGCAATTGGCACTGGATCTGGTGGACATTCCACAAGGCATCGCACTGGTAAAAGAGGTTGAATCATATATAGACGTGGTTGAAATCGGTACTCCTGTGATCATCAACGAAGGGCTGCACGCGGTAAAAGCGATGAAGGAGGCCTTTCCCAATCTGAAAGTATTGGCCGACCTGAAGGTCATGGACGCAGGCGGTTATGAGGTGATGAAGGCTTCCGAAGCGGGTGCGGACATCGTCACCATTCTGGCGGTGGCCGAGGATGCAACCATCCGGGGAGCTGTTGAAGAAGCCAAGAAACAAAGCGGGAAAAAGATTCTCGTGGACATGATCGGCGTAAAAAACCTGGAGCAGCGGGCTAAAGAAGTAGACTCTCTCGGTGTAGACTATATCTGTGTGCATACAGGCTATGATTTGCAGGCTGAAGGTGAAAGTCCTTTTGAAGCTCTTAAAACAGTCAAAGGTGTAGTAAAACACGCCAAGACTGCGGTAGCTGGAGGGATCAAGCTGGGCACTCTGCCAGAGGTCATTGCTGCAAAACCGGATCTCGTTATTGTAGGAGGGGGCATCACAGGGGAAGACGACAAACAGACTGTTGCAGCACAAATGCAGCAGCTGGTTAAGCAGGGCGTCTGAGCGTCATGCAGACGGTTCAATATCTCAAGGAAATTCTCACGGAGCTTGATAGGGCTCCGGAGCTGATTTCCGGCGAGGCGGCTGAGCAGTTGGCCTCCGCCATTATGGATGCCAAGCGGATTTTCGTTGCCGGCGCAGGCCGTTCCGGGTATATGGTCAAATCCATTGCCATGCGGCTTATGCATATCGGCCTGAACAGCTATGTGGTAGGCGAGACGGTTACACCGGGTATCGGCAAAGGAGACCTGCTGCTCATCGGCTCCGGCTCCGGTGAGACAAAAAGTCTGGCGGCCATGGCCGATAAAGCCAAATCCTTGGGCGCTGACGTAGCCCTGCTTACCACGTCGCCACAGTCGTACATCGGCTCCGTTGCGGATACTGTGATCCGGCTCCCAGGCTCTCAAAAGGATCAGGCGAATGCCCATTACAAGACCATCCAGCCGATGGGCTCTCTCTTTGAACAGAGCATGCTCCTGTTCGGTGATGCTGTTATTCTGAGGATTATGGAGCACACAAAGCAAACAACGGAAAGCATGTACGGAAAGCATGCCAATCTTGAGTAGACAAAAAACTGGTTGTCCTTTCTGATCAAAGTGGCGTCCCCTAATATTTTGCGGGACGCCACTTTTTTGCAGTTAATTCAGTGTCAAACTATATTAACTCCAGCGCTGCCGTACCCGGCTACTGCTGTAACAGGGTCAACACCGGTGGCTGTAGTGGAGAATACCATTAACAAGCGAGTATTTGCCGCAACCGGGATGGACAACCCGGTAGCCAAACCATTGCTGATCGTACCGATGGCAATCAAGCCGGAAAGCGGCGGAGCCAAAGTGACCAGAGTTCCCGCGATCGGGCTGAAAATATTGCTTGTTCCCGGTGCGCTGTACAGCTGAGCCGTAACTGTAACGGTTGCGCCAAGAAGATTGACCGTGAGTGTATTACTGAACGTAACTGATATATCTGTTATGGTGCCAGCCCGTGGTGTATTGAAGGCAAAATCAAGAAGAGTGCCGGCCGCGCCCGTCAGATCGATAGTTCCTCCCGCCAGTGTAACCGTCGGAGCTGAGTTGCCGAATCCGACAAGCCCAACGGTTCCAATCAGCCCGCCTGCTACAGTGGTCAGTGTAAGCGGTATGCCGGATGCAAAAGGAATTACAGCTCCTGCACCGGGGGGGCCTGTGGGACCCGTAGTGCCGGTTGGGCCTTTCGCGCCCGTTACCCCGGTGCCAGTTGCTCCTGTCGGGCCTGTTACTCCCCTTGGGCCTGTCGCTCCTGCCACACCCGTCGCGCCCGTTGCTCCCGTCCCTGTCGCTCCTGTCGGGCCTGTTACTCCCCTTGGGCCTTTCGCTCCTGCCACGCCCGTCGCACCCGTTGCTCCCGTTGCCCCGGGGTCCGCCGCTCCTGTCGGGCCCGTCGCGCCCGTTGGGCCAGTTGGGCCTATCACCCCTGCTGCCCCTGCGGTTCCGTCGCAGCCTGTCGGTCCGGGCGTGCCTGGAATCCCCCTTGGCCCAGGAGGCCCGGGTGGACCTGGAGGACCCGCAGGGCCGGCTAAGCCCTGCGGCCCTGCAGCTCCTTGGGGACCTCTAAGGCTGCGGCGGTGGACGTGCTTGTGTTTACCCTTGTGGGCGAGATCAATGATGATCGGATGACTATCCGTGTGAACCACTTTTTTTTCTAGCTTCTGTAGTGATCCAAACCTCTTTCTTTTTGAACGATCCAGTTTAGACACCTCCTTATGGAATTGGTTTATCATACGGTCGCTTCTTTTAAACCGCATGGGTTAATGACGCTAGGCGGATGCCTGTTTATAGGTAAACGCGTTTTTTCCATTATGAAACTGAGGCGACTGATAAGCGTCCAAGCACTTATTATTTTTTTGCATTAAATATAGAGAACGATCCAAATAGGACACTCTCCATCATCAAGGTTCCGAATCCGGGATCTTGATTTTTTTGTCCAAAACAGTGTTTACACAAAGTTTACATATATCCCATTTCCCTCTAACAATTAACAGCTACTGTTTGTATGAACAAGCTATCATGTATTCATTCAATAAATGGGAGGGTTAATGATGAAAAATAGAATAATGAAAAAAATGCTTCCAGTTGCGCTCGGTCTGACCCTGAGCACTTCAACCATTCTGGCCGGAGCCCCTGCCGCAGATGCCGCCAACGCTAACGCCAACTCCAACGCCAAAGGCAAAGTGAAAAATGTGATCTTTCTGATCGGCGACGGCATGGGACAATCCTATACTTCAGCTTATCGCTATATGAAGGACGACCCTTCAACACCTGTGATGGAAAAAACGGAGTTTGACAAATACCTGGTCGGAACACAGATGACTTACCCTGAGGACGAGTCCCAGAACGTTACGGACTCCGCATCCGCAGCCACAGCCATGTCGGCCGGTGTTAAAACCTACAACGCCGCCATCGCAGTCGACAACGACCAAACCGAAGTAAAAACTGTTCTGGAGCAGGCAAAAGAGCTGGGCAAATCAACAGGTCTTGTCGCCACCTCCGAAATTACGCATGCAACCCCTGCTGCCTTTGGCGCTCACGATATCAGCCGTAAAAATATGGATGCCATCGCTGATGACTATTACGACGAAATGATCAACGGCCAGCATAAAATCGATGTGCTGCTCGGCGGCGGCCTGACCAATTTTGTGCGTGAAAACCGCGACCTGACGAAAGAGTTCCAGGATGCCGGCTTCGGGTATGTAACCAACCGTGAGGGACTGCTTAATGACAAGCATGACCAGCTGCTGGGATTGTTCGCTGATGGTGGACTTGATAAAGCCATTGACCGCAAACCAGAGACTCCTTCCCTGGAAGAGATGACCAATGCAGCTATTGAGCGTCTGAGCAAAAATAAAGACGGTTTCCTCCTCATGGTGGAAGGCAGCCAAATCGACTGGGCAGGACATGATAACGATGTTGTCGCCGCGATGAGTGAAATGGCAGACTTCGAGAAAGCGTTCAAGGCTGCTGTTGATTTTGCCAAAAAAGACGGTAACACGCTGGTTGTTGCGACAGCTGACCACTCCACCGGCGGTTTCTCCGTCGGCGCGAACGGGGAATACAATTTTGATGTAACACCGATCAAAGCGGCTACACACACGCCGGACTTTATGGCTGCTGAAATTGTTGCAGGTGCTGATCCGGAAGAAACCTTGAAGAAATATGTATCGTTGGACTTCACGGAAGAAGAGCTTCAATCCGTTAAGGATGCCGCCGCTACTGCGAAGGATGTCACTGAAATTGATAATGCGATCGAGAAGATTTTTGACACCCGTTCATTTACCGGTTGGACCACAGGCGGCCACACCGGAGAGGACGTTCCTGTGTATGCCTACGGACCGGGCAGTGAGCTGTTTGCCGGGTTGATCGACAACACCCAAAATGCGGAAATTATCTTCGATCTGCTGGGTTCAAAAAAATAATACGCCAAAACCCGCCAAAGCCGCGAGCACTGATGCTTCGCGGCTTTGTTGTGTCAGGAATAATTCAACTTTGGATAAGCGTCCCTTCTTAACAAACCTGCCTTAATCCCAGTTAAACTTGGCGAGAATTTCACACTGTCTCCCCGCGCATGGTTCAGGAAAAAATTTGCTATAATAGGCCGAAAGAAACTCAGCGTCCTTTTTCCGACGCCAAGGAGGAAAATAACCATGCCACAGACCATTAACCATCCCACCGAAGTTCTACTGGATCATATCACCATACAGGCTCTTAACTTTACCGCCCGCACACTGAAGGATGATGCGAACGGGCGCGAGCGGCAGCTGATCGGATTTGATTTCATAGTCGCCGGCCCTGATCAGTACCATGACATTACCGTGCATTTGTACAAGCAAGTGTTCGAAGTATCCGTCCCGTCACGGCAGCTGGCATTCACCGGAACGATCCACAACTACTCCACCTCCATACCAAAAATGACGCCAGGGGATGATACGGTAGATTTCAGGCTTGAGCTGATCGAAAAGAAAGCTTGACAGTAAATTAAATTGTAACTATCATGATTACATGATAGTAACTTTATTATAGCTGCTCCATATTATTAAGGAGGGAAATTCGATATGAAAATATTGGTGACCGGAGCAACCGGACAACTCGGTTCAAAAGTGGTCGATAACCTGCTCGCCAGAGTCTCGGCCGACAACGTGGCTGTGAGTGTACGTGATCCCCGGAAAGCAGACGCCCTGGCCGCTCGCGGCGTAGAGGTAAGACAGGGTGATTTTGACGATCCCGCTTCGCTTGACAAAGCTTTCGCGGGCATCGACCGCCTGCTGATCATCTCCGCTACGGATGACAACGATACACGGATTCGCCAGCATCAGAACGCCATTTCCGCGGCACAGCGCGCAGGAGTAGGCTTTATCGCCTACACCAGTGTGTCCAAAGCTGATGAAAATCCGTTATTCCTCGCCCCTGTTCACCGGGCCGCGGAGGAAGCCATCAAGAAGACAGGCATCCCCTACTCCTTCCTGAGAAACAACTGGTATCTTGAAAATGAGCTCGGCGTATTTCAGGCGGTGCTGGCAGGCGCTCCCGTAACCATATCCGCAGGCAGCGGCAAGGTCGGCTGGGCACTCCGCGAGGATTATGCCGCAGCCGCTGCGGCTGTGCTGGCAGGCAGCGGTCATGAGAATACGGTCTATGAGCTGTCCGGCGCTCCCGCAACCTATGACGACCTGGCGGCTGCGCTCTCCAAAGCGCTCGGCCGCGAGGTGCCTGTGCAACATGTCGATGATGAGACTTACGGTCGCGTCATGACGGAAGCGGGCGTGCCGCAGGAGGCGCTGCCGATCGTGACCGGCATCCAGTCCGCCATCCGGGATGGCGCGCTCGAAGTTGAGCGGAGCGACTTTGAAGCCCTGCTCGGCCGGCCGGCTGTTGCACTGGACGAAGCTGTTGCCAAGTTTGTAAATCAGCTTAAAGCTTAACTAAACAGACGTTGACACAGCCTATTGAAAAAGCCGTGATCGCTTAAGATCCCGGCTTTTTGGCGTTCTCGGCTGCCTGCCGCCCCGGATTTTTGTCTGCAATGAAAAAAGTTGATGCTAACTACCATACTTGTATGGTAGTATGGTGAACAAGGAGGTGAATACATGGATGAAACCATGTACCGCCATGGCGGCTCTGCCGGAAACTCCGTTTATGCCCAACTGAAGCAGCAGATTATGAGTCTTGAGCTGCCACCCGGTACCGCTTTATCCGAGAAAGAAACCTCCATCCGCTTTCAGGTCAGTCGGACTCCGGTACGCGAAAGCTTCGTCAGGCTCGCCCAGGAAGGGCTGGTGCTGGTGCTGCCGCAGCGCGGTACAAAAGTATCCCTGATCGACACAGCGCTTGTAGAGGAGGCTCGCTTCATGCGCGAGCAGCTGGAATGCGCCGTGATACGGCTGGCCTGTGCAGGCTTCCCTGAGACCCGGCTCGCAGAGCTGGAAGCGAATCTGGCGCGGCAGCGGGACAGTATTGAAGTCCATGATGGACACCGGCTGTTCGATCTGGATGAGGAATTTCACCGCATCCTGTTTGAAGGCTGCGACAAGCTCGCAACCTGGAGTGTCATGCAGCAGATGAACATTCATTTTAACCGGGCGCGTATGCTGCGGCTTGACACGAATCCACAATGGGACCATCTGTATGAGCAGCACAGCAGGATGGTGGATGCGATCCGCGAACAGTTCCCGGACACAGCTGAACGGATCATGCATGAACATTTAAATCTCGGTGTGGCGGATTTGAATGTCCTCCGGGAGCAGTATCCCGAATATTTTAAATGAGCTCTTGCTTCAAGGTTCAGGCGCCAGCCCGCCTGTTCCGCGGGAGCGGCAGTATTTTGTAAGCGCTATCCATTAAAAAGAAAGGCGGTGTCGCTATGCGAATGACATTTCGCTGGTTTGGAGAAGGCAATGACACGGTTTCTTTGCAGCAAATTAAGCAGATTCCGGGTGTAGAAGGCATTGTATGGGCCCTGCATGATGTGCCTGCAGGCGAAGAATGGCCTATGGAGAAGATCATGGAAATCCGGCGGCAGGCCGATCAGGCCGGGCTGCATCTGGATGTGGTGGAGAGCGTCAATGTGCATGAGGATATCAAGCTGGGACGGCCTACACGTGATCTCTATATCGGGAACTACATAAGAACGATCGAGAAGCTGGCCCAGGTCGGCGTTAAGGTGATCTGCTATAACTTCATGCCGGTGTTCGACTGGGTGCGGACCGATCTGCACAAGGAAACGGAAGACGGGGCTACCGCGCTCTTTTTTGAGAAATCCAAAATTCACGGCATTGACCCGTTCGAGCTGGTGCACCAGATTAACGAGAACAGCGCCCTTACAATGCCCGGTTGGGAGCCGGAGCGTCTGGAGCAATTGACGTCATTGTTTGAGGCCTATAAAGACGTAACTGAAGAGGATCTGTGGAAAAACCTGCAGTATTTCCTGGATGCCGTCATCCCTGTTGCGGAGCAGAACGGAATCCGAATGGCCATCCATCCTGACGATCCGCCATGGCCGATCTTCGGGCTGCCGCGCATCATTACGAGCCAGGGCAATCTGCGTAAATTTCTGGCGCTGCATGACAGCCCGGCCAACGGCATCACGCTGTGCAGCGGCTCGCTTGGCGCCAATCCGGATAACGACATCATCGCGATGATTCACGAATTTGCCGACCGCATCCCGTTCGCCCATATCCGCAATGTGCGGGTATTCGATAACGGCGATTTTATCGAGACCTCACACCGGACACAGGACGGGACCGTCGATATTTCCGGTATCGTGAAGGCTTACCACGATGTCGGCTTTACCGGTTATGCCCGGCCGGATCATGGCCGCCATATCTGGGATGAGCAGTGCAGACCGGGTTATGGCCTGTATGACCGGGCGCTCGGCATCATGTATTTGTGGGGCCTGTGGGATGCCTACCAGCGCGGGGCGGATGTGCATGCAGGTGCTAAGGAGGCCGTACGATGACCGCCCTTCCCCTTCATCCGGCCTTATCCGGAAAAACAGCCGTCGTGACCGGCGGCTCCGGCGTGCTGTGCAGCGCCATGGTGAAAGAGCTTGCCCGCCAGGGCGTCAGGGTCGCTATCCTGAACCGTACTGCTGAAAAAGGCGAACAGTTGGCTCAGGAGGTTCGTGCGAATGGCGGAGAAGCTGTTGCGGTGGCCTGTGACGTGACCGATACCGAAAGTATGAAGCAGGCCGAGGAGACGGTTCGCCGTCTGCTTGGGCCTTGCGACATCCTTATTAATGGGGCTGGGGGCAACCATCCGAGCGCCAACACGAGCCGCGAGATATTTTCCCCCGAGGACCTGGATCAGCCGGGGGTGACGACCTTTTTTGACCTAAGTGTGCCGGGCTTCCGCAATGTGCTGGACTTGAACTTCGTTGGAACTTTAATTCCGACACAAGTGTTCGCCAAAGGAATGATCGGGCGCCCTGGCGCTGTCGTGCTCAATGTCTCCTCCATGAGCGCTCCCAGTCCGATGACGAAGGTTCCAGCCTACAGCGCCGCCAAGGCGGCTATCAACAACTTCACCCAGTGGCTGGCTGTGCATTTGGCCGAGGCGGGGATAAGGGTGAACGCGATCGCTCCGGGATTTTTCCTGACAGAGCAGAACCGACAATTGCTCATGAATGAAGACGGCTCACTCACCGAGCGCTCGGCCAAGATCATCGCCCACACCCCGATGCGGCGCTTCGGGGTGCCGGAGGATCTGCTCGGCACGCTGCTCTGGCTCGCCGACGATACTGCCTCCGGCTTCGTAACCGGCACCGTCATTCCGGTGGACGGCGGCTTCATGGCGTATTCGGGGGTATAATTTTCGTATTGACAGATATATCGAGAGCATAAACGGGGCTGTTCCAAAAGCTATGATTATAGCTGAGGGACAGCCTCGTTAGCTTGTATTAACTTCTTCATAAGACAACTTGCAGCCCTGATCCTTTCCAGATTTCCGCAAAAGCTCAGGTTTTCGAGCCGATATTGCACCCACCGGAAATCTAACGGTTGCAGCTGCTGCTATTTTACGAAAAAAGGCCTTTTCTAAATTCTAACGGTTACGACCGCCGTTATTTGCCTTAATCTAAGCGAAAATAACCGGGTTTAGTGAAATAAGCGCAATAGCAACCGCTAGAATTTGAAATCAACGATCTTGGCACCAATAGCGGCTGTGGCACCCATTAGAATTGTTAAATGCCAAGGCGGCGCCCGAAATCCTCCACCGCTTATTGGATAGCCGCTTGCGGTGCGTCAATCATGGGCCCGTGGCCGACAGCCAGCAGCGAAGGCTTCATCTCCAGCAGCTTGCGCG
The DNA here is from genome assembly GCF_046098255.1 of Paenibacillus jiangxiensis. Classification (NCBI taxonomy): domain Bacteria; kingdom Bacillati; phylum Bacillota; class Bacilli; order Caryophanales; family Paenibacillaceae; genus Paenibacillus; species Paenibacillus jiangxiensis. The sequence continues at coordinate 80,476 of NZ_JBJURI010000024.1, read as the reverse complement.
CGCTGTGCAAAGCCGTCTCCTTGTGCCAGGTCGCCAGTGCCGGAAAGGGAAAGAGCGGGACCACTCTCCCGGCAACGGCAACCCTTCCGCGTGTTGTAAAGGCATCACCCGCAAGCAGCGCGCCTGTCCGGGTATCCATGAATGCCATGGAGCCGGGCGTATGTCCGGGGGAACTGACTGCCTGCAGCGATCCTACCAGGTCTCCTTCATCAAGGAGGATATCCGGCCGGGTATGCAGCTTGGACGGAACCCCGCCGCGCACCGGAACGTTGGGCTCGGCAGGGTCCAGGGACACATCGCCGGCCAGCAGCCGCGCATCACGGCGCGAGATGTATACAGGTACCTCCGGAAAATGCTGCTTCAATGCATCCAAGGAGCCGACATGATCGTTATGCCCATGGGTGAGCACAATGCGGGTGATCGGTTTTCCGATCCGCGCCGCCGCGCCGATGATGCCCTTTGCACTGGAAGGGAGCGCAGCATCCACCAGTGTCAGTTCCCCCTCCTCCTCAACCAAATAACAGTTCACAGGAAAAAAATCCGGAAGAAAAGTCAACTGATGCAAATGCTGTCTGCTTTGAACTCGCATAGGAAGGCGTCCCCCTTAACATTGATGATTTGATTTTAACTAATATAATTAGTTTTATCAATAAAAAAATTAGTTTTCGGGTTTGCGATGGCCTATTTGCTCAAGGCCTGCTATAAAAATGTCCATGACAAACCGGAGGCTGTCATCCTTTCCGACAGGCATTTGGAAGCCCCCACTGCCCTCAATGGACGCAAATCCATGCAGCAGGCTCCGCCATCCGCGCACCGCATGCACGACCTCCTCTTCCGTCAAAGAGTATCCGGCAGACAGCACCCTGAACACAACCTCCGCCGTCCTATCGCTAATACGTCTAACTTCCTCATCCTTTAAATTGGCCGCAAGCATCATCGCCTCATATAACCCTGGGCGGGTGCGGGCAAATTCAATATAAGCCGCCGCCATGTTCAGAACAGCCTCCCGTCCCGCATGGCCGACAGCGGCCCGTGCAAGCACTTTCTCCAGCTCCTTCATGCTGTACATGGCGAGTTCCCTGCGCAATCCCGCCAAGCCGCTGATATGGTTATACAGGGACGGCGGGCGAATTTGCAGCTTGCCTGCGAGTGTCGTCAGCGTCACTTCCCCCATCCCCTGCTCGTTGGCGATCTCCTCCGCCGCCTGCAGCACCCTCTGCAGAGTAAGCCCTTGCCTTGGTGACATATTCGGATTCCCCCTTTACTCTCCGCTTTATGAAAGCGGCCATCATAGAATAAGCAAAACCTTAATTGTTATTTTAACTAATCTTCTTAGTTTAGACAAAATAAAAAAATGACGTTATAAATAATTCTATTTTGTGGAAATTTCTATGTTCTTTAACAAAAAGGTTTAATAATTTTATACTGCGTTGATATTACGTTAACAAATGTCGATTATTGTTGAAAAAGAGCGTGATTACGAAGGAAGAAGGAACGCCCATGAATATCAGAGAGCTGCTCCATACTCATCCCATCATTGCCGCTGCGGAGCATGACCATCTGGCGTTGGCCGTCCGTTCCAAAGTGTGCGCGGTGCTGTTGATGCATGGCAAGGTTACAAATCTGCTGGAGCCACAATTTCAGGAGCTGAGCAAGCTGAAGCCCGTGTTTGTGCATACAGATCTCGTTAGAGGCCTCTCCAACGATAAGGAAGCTGCTGCCTTTCTGGCCGGGCATGTACATCCCGCAGGTATCGTGAGCACGAAGAGCGCCATGATTCGAGCGGCCAAGAAGGAAGGTCTGCTGACCGTGCAGCGTGTTTTCCTGATTGATACCGGATCATTTCATACCGCGATTCGCAGTATCAAGGAGAACGAACCGGATGCGATCGAGATTATGCCAGGGATTGCCCCCTCCATTATTCCGGCTTTCCGGGAGGAGACGGGTTTGCCCATCATTGCCGCCGGGCTCATTTCAACGAAGGAGCAGGTAGAGGAAGCTTTAAAAGCAGGGGCAGATGCCGTATCACTGAGCCGGGCAGAGCTATGGGGCGAGTAAGCCGCTGTTAAGCAAGGGGAAATACATCATGGCTCAGCACAATGAATTTCATATTGATAACTTGGGTGGAGACGATGAGAACCCATAGCTATCCTTTCTTGAGTGTGACAAAGGGATACCTATGTGCTTTTTATGGTCTCTTTTTACATTCGGGCGTGTCTTAAAGCAACAAAAAAATTCAGGAACAGGTGGTAATGAAGCGTATGATGAAGAAATTGGCAACAGGCGCATTGAGCGCAGTCCTGGCATTGTCCTTGGCTGCATGCTCAACTGGGACGGGCACAAATGGTGCTGCACAAGCAGGTACAGGTGCAGCCGGCGGGAGCACGGTAGCGATTGCGTACAACAATCCGCCGTTATGGGCCAATTGGGAGGCAGTTCAGGCGAAGTTTCTGGAAGAGACGGGCATTCGCGTTCCGGCTGACAACAAGAACAGCGGACAAGCGATGACCGCGATGATTGCCGAGAAGAACAAGCCCGTCGCTGACGTGGCATACCTGGGCATTACTTTTGGACCGCAGGCGGTGCAGGAGAATGTCGTTGAAGCCTACAAGCCGGAGCATTTCGATGAAATTCCTGACGATCTGAAAGACCCTGACGGCAAGTGGATGGCCATTCATTACGGAGCCATTGCTTTTATTGTCAATAAAGACGCCCTCGGCGATGTGCCTGTACCGAAGTCCTGGGCGGACCTTCTGAAGCCGGAGTATAAGGATAAAGTCGGTTTCTTGGACCCGACCTCTGCCGCGGTGGGCTACAGTGTAGTCACGGCCGCCAATATCGCCATGGGTGGAACGCTTGAAAATTGGGACCCTGGCATGAAGTATTTGCAGCAGCTTGAGCAAAATGGCGCCATCCATCCGAAACAGACCGCTACGGCCAAAGTCATGAAGGGGGAAATTCCCATCCTCATTGACGCGGATTTTAACGGGTACACGATGAAATATAACGACAACGCCCCTATTGAAGTCGTCATTCCGCAGGAAGGCTCGCTCAAGGTCCCTTATATCGCTTCTCTCGTGAAAAATGGGCCAAATCAGGAGAACGGCAAGAAGTATATCGATTTCATGTTGTCCGATGAAGGTCAACAGCTGTTCGCGGCTGGCTACGTCCGCCCGATCCGCAATGTGGACATTCCGCAGGAAACGAAGGATAAGTTCCTGCCGGAACAGGACTACGAGCGGGTGAAAAGCGTGGATTATGAACAAATGAACAAGGTGCAATCTGAAGTCAACGAACGCTGGAAAAGTGACGTGACGGCAGGTAAATGATGCAAAGGAGAGAGGCATGGCCAGACACAGAATCTATTTTTTAACGCCGATTGTCATCATCTTCAGCTTCTTTTTTCTCTATCCGTTAGTCATTCTGGTGCTGGCGAGCCTGCGCAGCGAGGACGGCGGAGCGCTGACTTTGAACAATTACGCCCAAATGCTCACCGATCCCTACTATTTCAAAGCGCTCGTCAACAGTCTCCTGCTCTCTCTTGCCGCAACCGTATCCTCGCTCATTTTGGCGGGGGTACTGGCTTTTTTTCTGGCACGGAACGACTTCAGAGGCAAAACGCTGTATTTTACGCTGCTGACCTTCCCGATGTCCCTGCCGGGCGTCGTTGTAGGGTTCATGATTATCATTCTGTTCGGCACGACGGGCGTGCTGCCGATGCTTAGCAAATGGCTGACAGGCACGCCATCGATGGCGTTCGCTTATACGATTATGGGGATTTTCCTGGCTTATTTGTATTTTGAAATCCCGCGGGTGATTTTGTCGCTGTATGGAGCCATTCAGCATTTTGACAGAACCCTGGAGGAAGCAGCGAGAACGATGGGGGCTTCGCCGTGGCAGGCGGTTCGTTACGTCGTTCTGCCGACGGTGTTCCCGATCTTCATTGCATCCGGCGCGCTGGCCTTCTCGACGTCCATGAGCGCGTTCGGCACGGCGTTCACATTGGCTAATGACTTCGATATATTGCCGATTCTGATGTACAACGAATTCACGCTGAGCTTCAAGATCGAAGTCGCCAGCGCCATCGCGGTGGTGATCGGGATCATCTGCGTGCTGATGAATGTGATGAACCGGATCATTCTGGAGAGGGGGATGCGCTAATATGCAAAAGCTGGGCAAAGGCTTCATGTATGCCTTGATTGTCATCGTCAGCCTGTTTATGATCGTCCCCCTGCTCTTTACAGTGGTCGGTTCCTTCGCCGGTTATTGGGGCTCAAGCCTGTTCACTTCGGGCTGGACCTTAAAATGGTACCGGGATGTATTCCACTATTATGGGCCTACCGTGCTCTTCACACTGGTGATAGCCGCCGCAACGGTCATCATAAATGTCCTGCTCGGCACAATGACAGCCTACCAGTTCTCCAGATCGAACAGCCGCTGGATGATGGTGTTGGAGGAGATTCTGACCCTGCCGATTGCCGTACCCGGCGTGGCGATTGCGCTGGCATTGATTCAGACCTATGCCCCGCTCCGGGAAGCCGGCTGGCTGATTCTGATCGGACATGTCATTGTAACGTTCCCGTTAATCTTCAGAACCGTACTCGGCACGCTGCGCACCAGAAGTTTCAAGGCGCTCGATGAAAGCGCGGCGACACTCGGGGCCGGGCCATTCTACCGTTTTTTTCACGTGATCCTGCCGAGCATCAGATCAGCCGTGCTCTCGGGAGCCATGCTGGTGTTCCTGCTGTCGCTCGGAGAGTTCAACATGACCTTTTTCCTGTATACACCGCTCAAGGTCACTCTGCCTGTCGGCTTGTATGAAGCCTATTCCTCCCTGCGGATTGAGATTGGGAGCGCGTATACCGTGGTATTTCTGGTCATTGCGGTGCCTGTCATGTTCATCCTGCACAAACTGAACCAGTCTGCCGCGTACAACAGAGGAGGAGTCTAATGATGGGGAAACCCTATATCCATATTCATGAAGTGCATAAGACGTATCCGGACGGGACGAAGGCACTGGAGCCCATTCATTTGGAGATCCGCCATGGCGAGGTGCTGGTTCTGCTGGGACCTTCGGGATGCGGCAAAAGCACGCTGCTGCGCATGATCGCCGGACTGGAGCAGACGAGCGGCGGTTCCATCACCGTGAATGGCGAAGAGATCAGCCATCTGCCCCCCGAGAAACGGGATATCGGGCTGGTGTTCCAGCAATATGCGCTGTTTCCGACCATGACCGTTGCGCAAAATATTGCCTTTGGCATGAAGCTCCGCAAGAAGAGCAAGCAGGAGATTCAACAAAAGGTGCAGGACATGCTGGAGCTGATGAACCTGCAGGAACTGAAGGACCGCAAGCCAGCCCAACTGTCCGGTGGGCAGCAGCAGAGGGCGGCGGTGGCGCGCGCTTTGGCCACAGAGCCTAAAATTCTGCTGATGGATGAGCCCCTCACCGCCCTGGATGCCAAGCTCAAAGAGTATTTGCGGATTGAACTGGCCCAGCTCTTCCGCAAGCTGAACATTACAACCGTCTATGTCACACATGACCAGGTGGAAGCCATGGCCATCGCCGACCGGATTGCGGTGATGGATAAGGGTGTGATCCGGCAGATCGGCACGCCCAAGGAAATCTATCATCAGCCGAAATCTCCCTTTGTGGCCCAATTTGTGGGGCAGGTCAACCGCTTGAAGGGACAGGCTGTCCGCACCAAGGAAGGCTGGTCCGTGCATTTCGGGTTTGCCCTCTCCCCTTATCACGGAACGCGTGATATTGAGGAAGGCGAAGAGGTGGAGGCATTCCTCAGACCGGAAGATATTGCCGTTGAGATTTCCGGCGGCCCCGGCTTTCCGGTCCGCATCCGGGACAGCATTTTTCTCGGCGAGCGCTACAGAGTCATCGCCGAGGCCGCGGGACAGAAGCTGTTGCTCGACGTACCCAATGATATTCAATTGAACGAGGGCGATCAGGTACAGCTTCAGCTGCAGCATCACAAGCTCATTTACACGTAGTTATTCTATTTTTTCATACGTCTATACAATCTTGAGAGGGGAAATTTCAGCATGAACAAGCAAATCAGTTACTCCGACCTGCCTTTGTTGACCCGCTCCGTGGAGGAGAACGTGGAACAGCTGCTGGAGCATGGGGCCGATAAAATAGAGCTGCTCATGGACGGTATCCAATGGGACGATATGGACGGACAAATCCGTAGAATGGGAAAAACCCTGCGGCGCTATCGCGCGGCCTTCTCCGTCCATCCTCCGGCATGGGACACGAATCTGACGAGCGAAAATCAGGCAATTCGCACAGCATCCTATGAGGAGTATAAAAAAGCCATTGAATTCGCTCATGAAATTGAAGCGGAGCATGTGGTGATCCATCCCGGGTTCAGCTTTTCGCCCGCTTTTGATAAAGCAACCGCCCAAAAGCGCGCACAGGATTATCTGGAACTGCTTTGCCGGGTGGCGAAACCGCTTGGCATCAAGCTGGCCGTGGAAAACGTAGGCTACAAAGGGGCCTCCATCTATTCGGAGCAGGAGTATCTGTGCTGTCTGGACGGAATTGATGCTGCCGCGGGTTATTTGATAGATACGGGGCATGCCCGCTTGAATGGCTGGGATATTCCGGGCATGATCCGTAGCGTGAAGGACCGTCTCTGCTCCGTGCATATTCATGATAATTCCGGCGAAGGGGACGAGCATCTGCCTATTGGAGGAGGGTCTATTGATTGGCAGCCAATTTACGATGCGCTGCGGGAAGTGGAGGCACCTTGCCAATTAATCCTGGAGTATTCGCCCGGTACGGACCTGAATCAGCTGGCGAAAGGAAAGCAGCTGCTTCAGCAGAACCTTGCGCTATAATCCATTGAACTCACATGCTATAACCCGAGGAGAAGGGATGATCAGGGAGCTGGACCCGTCCCGGTATCAAGCCTACTTCTTTGATCTTGACGGAACGATTTATACCGGCAGCAAGCTTCTGCCCGGAGCGGGCGAATTGATCGCCCGTCTGCACCAGTTGGGCAAAAAGGTTATGTATCTGACCAATACGACGGTGTATACCCGTGAACAGTGCCGCGCCAGATTGCAGGATATGGGTCTGAATCCGGAGCGCGAGGACATTATGACAGCAGGCTATGTGGCTGCCACGTATCTGCTGCAGGAGCAGCAAAAGGTACAGGCGCTCGTGATTGGAGAGCGCGCGCTCACGCTGGAACTGAACGGCAAGGGCATTATGCTGACGGAGGACCCTCTGTCGGCAACCCATCTGGTTGTCGGATTGGACAGGGAATTCACGTATGACAAGCTGGCTGCCGGGATGACGGCGGTCAGAAACGGGGCCCGTTTTATCGTGGCCAACCCGGACCCGTTCTGTCCGGTTCCCGGTGGAATCATACCCGATTCCTGGCCCATCGCCAAAGCGATTGAGGCGGCGAGCACCCTCCGCATTCACGCCATGACCGGCAAGCCCTCCGCCTACTATACAGACCTGGCCTTGCGGAGCTCAGGACTTGAGGCGGAGCGCTGCCTCATGATCGGGGACCGTCTGGAGACCGACATGATGATGGGAGTGAACAGCGGAGTGCACACAGCGCTCGTTCTGACCGGAGTTACCACCCCTGAGGACCTGAGGCAAAGCAATATTGTACCGGACTATGTATTTGCTACACTTGCAGATTTGCTGAAACAGGTGTAACCAAGAATAAGCGATCACACCAGGGAGCGCCGCCACCTCATGACCAGGATGAGTATGGACGGCGCTCTTCGGCTTTTTCTCCCGGATGTGTCAACTCGTTGCAGCCCCCAGGGCCGCTTGCTTCTGCACCTGCCGCTCCATATTCCCATCGTCATGTCACATTAATTGACCAATGGTAAGAATATATCCATACTTTTCATTCAACAAATTACATAAGAATGTCATGACAGACAAGAAAAATTGGGATAGACTTATGAGCAATTACAAGCGGAAACAGGTGAGGATATGAATCGAAGCGGATTGACGGTACGTGAGCTGCTCAAGCTTCCTTTCTTCAAGGATGCTAGGCTTATCAGCGGAGAACAGGGCCTCGACCGGGTTGTACGTTACATTGATATTCTGGAAGTGCCTGATATCAAGTCCTGGCTCCGCGAAGGGGAAATGATCATGACGACCGGTTATTCGGTGCGGGATGACCCTTCTCTGCTGGCTGGCCTGGTGAAAGAGTTGGCGCATGCCGACGGGGCCGCGCTTGCCTTCAAGCCGGAACGCTTCATCGGCAGAGTTCCCCAGGACATGGTCGAGATGAGCAACCTCTATCATATTCCCGTGATTGAGCTGCCACCGGGCATGCCTTATATAGACATCACTTTTACGGTGATGGAACAGATTGTCGACAGACAGGCCGCCCTGCTCAGAAGGTCTGAAGAGGTGTACACGACACTGACACATCTCGTGCTGAATAACCGCGGCATTCAGGCCGTGGCCGACCATGTGGCCGAGCTGATCGGGTCAGGCATCTGCATTGTGGGCAGAACGGGGGAAATGCTTGTTTCTTCCTCATATAATGCCTCTTCCGAGCGCAGCGGGGACCGCTCCCAATGGGACATCACGGTCGACAATCAACTCGTGGGCAAGCTGGTTGTGGCCAAGGAGGAGCTGGACGAGCTGGACCTGGTGTGTATCGAGCAGGCGAGGCTGGTGTTTGCCCTGGAGCTGATGCGGAGCAAAATCGCCAAGGACACGGAGCTCAGACTGCAGGGCAGCTTTTTCGAGGAGCTGCTGATGGGCGTCCACTTATCCAGGCAGGAGGTTGAGGACAAGAGCAGGCAGCTCGGCCTGCAGCCCTACTGGGCATGGGAAGTCTGCCTTATTGAGGGAGGCCAGCAGCTTTGCAGCGAAGGCTCCTCTTTTGCGGTGCAGTTGAAAGAGCTCGTCCACCAGGAGGCTGCAAAGCGCAAAGTACGCGGATATGTGCTGCCGCAAGGGGAGCGGCTGCTCCTTCTGCTGTCCACCACGGAGGGTGATTCTCCAGCGAGAAAGCAGCCGCACAAGGAGTGGATTCAGAGCCTGCGGCCGTTTCTTCAACGCTGGAACAACATCCGCGCCGGCTTCGGCAGCAAAAGGCCGCTGTGGGAGCTCCATGCCGGGTACATGGAGGCCCGCAAGGCTATCGCCATCGGTACCCGATTGGATCGTGAGCCGCATATTTACACCTTTGACCAAATTGAAATGCTCAGCTTGATGCTGGAGGCTGGCAGCTTTGTTAACTTCGATACGGTCATCGACCGCAACCTGGGCCAGTTGGCCAAATATGACAAAGAAAACGATACGGACCTGGTAACGACGCTCTATTATTATTTGACGACCGGCGGCAGTCTAATTGAAACAGCCAACCGTATGTACATTCACCGCAACTCCGTCAAATACCGGATTGACCGGATTAAAGAGCTGACCGACATCGATCTGGATAACTCTGTAAACCGGCTGATGTATCAGCTGTGCAGCGCTTTTTATCTGGTTAAGAAAGCGGATTAAACAGAGGGTCATTGTGCTTTGAGCACAATGACCCTCTGTTTGTTTTGGCATATGAGTACATTGTTTATATTTATGCGGCTCTCTAGAATGTTAAATAACATCACACAGGGGAGGTTGAATTGAATGATAGGCGTAATACGTGTTTTTACAACGGATAACCATGACGTTTTGGAACAACACGGAAGGGTCATTATAGAAAAGTACGGTGTTCAAGTGATAAGCAAGAGCATCCCGGATCAGCCTTTGGGTATCTATAATGATGAAACGGAAGAAATCGCAAATCCCAAGATCGTAGAGCTGGGCAAAAGCATGGAGCGCGATGGTTGCAAAGTGCTGATTATCAGCTGCGCGGCGGACCCAGCCATCGAAGCCCTGCGTCAAAGCGTGTCCATTCCAGTCATTGGCGCGGGCAGCGCCGCATCCTACAGCGCGCTGGCGACCGGTCTTCCCGTCGGTGTTATGGGCATCACCAAGGAGGCTCCTGCGGTTGTATCGGGCCTGCTTGGCAGCCGCCTGGTCAAATATCTTCGTCCCGAGGGAGTCACCAATACGACAGATATTCTGACGCCGGCCGGACGTGAAAAAGCCATCGAGGCAGCGCAATCTCTTATCAATCAAGGAGCCAAGGTCATCCAGTTTGCCTGCACCGGCTTCTCCACCATCGGACTTGCCGATGTGCTTAGAAACGAGCTGCGGATTCCCGTGATTGATCCGGTGGAAGCCGAGGGGTTGTACGCATCCTCCCTCTACCAGCAAACGGTGACCGATAACCCGATCCACTAAAAGCCCGCTTCACTAAAAGAGGGATGATTTTTTGGCAAGAGCTTATCTGATACTCGCAGGATGCGTATTCATCTGGGCATTGAACTATATTATCCGGCAGATACTATTACAGTATTTTTCTCCCATTTTCTTATCAGCATTCAGCCTCACCGTCGTATCCGCCGTCTTTCTAATCTGGGCCTGTGTCCGGAAAAGGATGGCAAAGCCCGGCGGCAGAGACCTTCTAATCCTGTTTCTGTCGGCAACCATCGGACTGATCGCCAACCAGCTCCTGCTCTTCAAGGGACTGCAGCATACGTCCGCAACGAATGCTTCGCTTATATTCTGTATGTCCCCCCTCATCACTGCCGGGCTTGCAGCCTTGATATTGAGGGAGAAAGTCACCTGGCGCATGATCGCCGGCTGCATGATTGCCGTGATCGGCCTGTTGTTAGCCTTGAACATGAAGGGGCTGCGATTCAGCCTCGGTGACCTGATTATGCTTGGGGCCACCTTCAGCTTTTCCTGCAATCTGATTTTTGCACGGATGCTGTCCGGTCGGCTCACACCCTTCATTGTAACGGTCTACAGCTTTACATTGAGTGCGGTTATATTCGATCCCTTCGTCCTGTCCCTGACCGATATCCGCTGGACTCAGCCTGCTGGAATTTGGGCGCTCGCCTTCGCTTCCGTCATTATAGGGCAAGGGATAACGAGTGCGGCCTGGAACAAAGGGATGGAAACCACAGGCGCTTCCAGGGCATCCATCATACTGAATTTACAGCCTCTCATGACGATTTTACTGGAGTTCCTTATTTTCCGCAGTCCGGTTTCTGTTCAGCAGATTCTGGGCGCATGCCTTGTTCTCGCAGGCGTTCTCTTCGGGACGTTGTCAAAAGGGCTTTTTCACTCCAAAAAAAAACGTAAAGACGGCACTCAAATCATAGATCTACAGGAGGGTTAACTATGGATAATCAAAAACAGCAGCACCCTACGATTTTTGAACCTGTCTCCCTGATTCTGATCATTGTAACCAGCGTTCTGGGAGCCATTATCGGCATGCAGATTGTAACCTCTCTGGGTGTGACGCCAAATACCGCCATTATTGGCGCCCTGATCGCCATGCTGATTGCCCGGATACCCATCGCCATTCTCAATAGGTTCAAATCCATTCACCGGCAAAATCTCGTGCAGACCTCCATATCATCCGCCACATTCGGGGCGGCCAACAGCCTGCTGATTCCCATCGGCATTCCGTTTGTGATGGGTGAGCCGGATTTGATTCTGCCGATGCTGATCGGGGCGGCGCTCGCCATGTTCCTTGATGCGGCGATTCTGTACAAAATCTTTGACTCGAAGCTGTTCCCGGCGTCGGGCACATGGGCTCCGGGCGTCGCTACAGCCGAGTCGATTCTCGCCGGGGACAAGGGCGGCAAACGCGCGGGACTGCTCGGTGTCGGCACGCTCATCGGCCTCATCGGCTCCGTCCTGCATATCCCGATGTCCGCCTTCGGTGTAGCCTTCATCGGCAATATCTGGGCCTTGACCATGTTCGGCATCGGGCTGCTGATCCGGCAGTATTCCGGCCCCCTCTTCAACATTGACGTAGACAAGATGTGTATTGCTCACGGCATTATGATCGGCGCCGGTATCGTCGCCCTGATCCAGGCCGGCTTCCTGATCTTCAGCAAAACGAAGCCTAAAGCCCCGGCGCAGGACGGAGCCGTTCAGACAGCGGCAGAACCGGAGGAGTACACACGTCCAATCAATGAAGCACGGCGGGTACTGGGCATCGGCTTCCTGCTCTACCTGGCCATCGCCCTGCTCATCGCCATCATCGGCGGCCTGATTACGCACATGTCCATTGGCATGCTGATTGGCTTCATTGTGTTTGCTGCCTTTGCCGCTTTTGTACACGAAATTATCGTTGGCATCGCGGCCATGCACTCCGGCTGGTTTCCGGCCTTTGCCGTTGCCTTCATTACCCTGCTGGTCGGCATGATGATCGGCTTCCCGATGCTGGCGCTGGCTTTGCTGGCAGGCTTCAGCGCCGCTACCGGTCCCGCCTTCGCGGACATGGGCTATGACTTGAAGACAGGATACATTCTGCGCGGGTACGGCAAGGATAAAGAGTTCGAGGTGCAGGGCCGGAAGCAGCAATATCTCGCTTCTCTGATCGCGTTCGGTGTAGCCCTGATCACTGTTATTGTGACTTACCAGACCTTTTTCGCACAAAACCTCGTACCGCCGATTGACAAAGTGTATGTATCCACCATTCAGGCCGGCACCTCCGGCGATGTCGCCCTTCAGCTTCTGATCTGGGCCATTCCCGGAGCCATCGTACAGCTGATCGGCGGTCCGCACCGCCAGCTTGGCGTATTGTTCGCCACAGGCCTGCTGATCTCGACCCCGAATGCGTGCTGGGCTGTGCTGGCCGGTATTCTGATCCGTGTCATTGTGCTGAAGGTGACAAACAGAAGAGCCGAAACGAACCTCAGCATTCTGGCAGCCGGATTTATCGCCGGGGATGCGCTTTACAGCTTCTTCAACTCGATCTTTAAAATGAACAAATGAGGTGAGCCGGATTGACCAGAATCAAACTGGATGAACAAATTGTGAAATATGCCGTATACGGCGGCGCTGTTCTGGGCGGCGGCGGCGGCGGCTGGATCAAGGACGGGCTGCAGATCGGAAGGCTGGCCCTTGAGGTCGGCCAGCCCGAGCTGGTGACCATGGATGAATTCGCCGATGACGATGTGTTCGTCACCGTCTCCCTGGTGGGCGCACCCGCGGCCAAGGAGCAGTTCGTCAAGCCGATCCATTACACCAGAACGCTGGAGCTGCTCGCACAGAAGATCGGCCGGCCGATCCAGGCCATCCATACGAACGAGAACGGTGCAGGCACGTCCGTGAACGGCTGGTTCCAGTCCGCCATGACGGGCATCCCGCTCGTCGACTTCGCCTGTAATGGCCGTGCCCACCCAACCGGCACGATGGGTTCGATGAACCTGACGGAGGTGGAGGGTTACGTCTCTCACCAAGCGGCGGTCGGCGGTCAAGGGGATCGTTATGTGGAGATGGTCATTTCGGGATCGCTCGACATCGCTTCCACGATGGTCCGCAAAGCTTCCGTGGAAGCCGGCGGTCTTGTGGCGGTAGCCCGGAATCCCGTCACCGCAGCCTATGCGAAAGCAAACGGGGCGGTTGGTGCCATTACACAGGCGATCGCCGTGGGCGAAGCGCTGCTCTCCAACCAGGGAGAAGCTGCAATCAGCGCTGTCGTATCCCTGCTCGGCGGGCAGGTGACCGCTATGGGCACTGTTACGGACTTCAGCCTGGAGACCACCGGCGGCTTCGACGTTGGTACGGTCGTGATCGACGATGCTTACGAAATGACGTTCTGGAATGAATATATCACGCTCGAGAAGGATGGGCAGCGCTATGCCACCTTCCCGGACCTGATCATGACGCTGGATGCCAAGACAGGCAAGCCGGTGATCACGGCCACGGTGGAAAAAGGCCAGCAGCTCGCCGTCATCACCGTTCCGAAGGACAATCTGCTGCTCAGCACTACCATGAGCAACACCAAATTATTGAAGTCGGTTGAAGATATCATTCAAAAACCGGTCATCCCTTATCTGGGCTAATGCCCGGCAGGGATTGCCACTAATATTTAACTGGAGGATAACAACATGACACTTAAGCAAACACTGATTGCAATCGATGAACTGGACAATGGATCTGTAAACGGAGAGCAGGTTAAAAAGCTGTTCAGCAGCTATCCTGACGTGACTTTTACCGTCACCAAGGTTACAGGCGAGAAAGGCAGCACGGATTTCATCAAGATTCTCATTCCAGGCACGAACGGCAAAAGCAGCGGCGGCGATGCCCCAACCTTCGGCATCGTCGGGCGGCTTGGCGGCATCGGCGCGCGTCCAAGCCGGATCGGTCTTGTATCGGACGCCGACGGCGCCGTAGCGGCAGTGGCCTCTGCGCTGAAGCTGGCTGACATGCAGACAAAAGGCGACAAGCTGAAGGGCGATGTGATCGTAACGACACATATTTGCCCGGATGCGCCGACCCGACCGCACGAGCCGGTGGATTTCATGGATTCTCCTGTAGATATTCTGGCCATGAACACCCATGAAGTGGTCCCGGAAATGGACGCCATTTTGTCCATCGACACAACCAAGGGCAACCGTGTCATCAATCATAAAGGCATTGCCATTTCCCCTACCGTCAAGGAGGGATACATTCTCCGCGTCAGTGAAGATCTGCTGCGCATCATGGAGATGGCGACAGGCAAATTTGCCGTAACCTTCCCTATCACCATGCAGGATATTACGCCTTACGGAAATGACCTGTACCATATCAACTCCATTCTTCAGCCTGCGGTAGCGACGGATGCGCCGGTGGTCGGTGTTGCCGTAACCGCACAATCCATCGTACCGGGCTGCGGAACCGGGGCAAGCCATGAAGTGGATATTGCGGACGCTGTCCGTTTTGCCGTGGAAGTGGCCAAAGAAACGACAAACGGCACCTGCGCGTTCTACGACGCCGCCGAATTTGACCGCATTACCTCACTGTACGGTTCCATGAAAATTTTGCAGACGAGCGGAAAATAACCCGCTTAACGAAGGGCGGCGGGGGGAAGCATTCCCCCGCTGTTCCTTTTCCCGCTTCAATATATGCAATGTGCAAAAATTACGGAGGTGGATGGCAATGAAACAACTGGGCATGATCACGATCGGCCAGGCACCGCGCACCGATGTGGCGCCAATTATCGAGAAATACCTGGATGGACGCGCCGAGCTGGTACAGGTGGGTGTACTGGACGGCATGACCAAGGAATATATTGATGAACAGCTTGCCCCCGAGGCAGGCGACTATGTGTTGACCTCCCGTCTGGTGAATGGTGAGTCGGCCGTTATGGGACGCTCCAAAATCCAGCCGATTCTGCAGCAAAAAATCTATGATCTGGAGGAACGGGGGATCGAGCAGATTTTACTGCTTTGCACAGGCGTATTTCCTGGACTGGAAACACGCACCTCCTATCTGATCGAGCCGGATCATATTATTCCGCCGACGGTCAAAGCGCTGGTAGGGCCGCGCCGTTTTGGCGTCCTGGTGCCGCTGGAGGAGCAGCGGGAGAATCTGAAGCCCAAGTATACTCCCTACGGAATGAACCCCGTATTCGCCGTCGCCTCCCCCTATGTCAACAATCCGGAGTATTACCGCGCCGCAGCTCTGGAATTAAAGGACAAGGCCGATATTATTTTGCTGGACTGCATGGGGTATACGGAGGAAGCGCGCCAGCTGATAGCCTGGACGTCTGAGAAGCCGGTCGTTCTATCCAACGCCATCATGGCCAAACTGGTATCTGAGATGATTTGACACGGTACGCGCGGAAATCCTGTTATAATGGAACTATGAAGTTCCAGACACTGCGCGATGAAGGAGGAAGACGGATGAATCAACAGCTGGTGGATATCAGTAAAAATGTATTGCAAAGCTGTCTCGGCCTGAAGGCGGAAGAAACCTTCCTGGTCGTGGCGGATGATGTGAAAAAAGAGCTGGCCGAAGCGCTGTATGAGGCAGGCAAGCAGCTCGGCGCGGAGGCGATGCTCGTCGTCATGAAGGAGCGGCTGAAATCCGGCGAAGAGCCGCCGCTCGCTATCTCCATCGCCATGGCGCAGTCGAATGTAGTCGTCTGTGTGACGAAGCATTCGCTGACACACACGCTGGCCCGCAAGCAGGCCGCCGCCGCGGGTGCACGCCTGGCCACGATGCCGGGCATTACGGAGGATATGTTCCTGGAAGGCGCCATCTCGGCCGATTACAACCAGGTTAAAGCGCTGACCGAGAAGGTAACCGCCATGCTAACTCCCGCCGAAGCGGTGCGGATTGAAAAAGGCGGCTATACTCTTACCTTCTCCATCGCCGGCCGCGAAGGTGTGCCCAGCACCGGCATGTACCTGAATCCGGGGGAATCTGGCAACCTGCCGTCAGGGGAAGCGTACATAGCGCCGCTTGAGGGCACGGCGGAAGGCCAGATTCTGATCGACGGCTCCATGGCCGGTATCGGCAAGCTGAGCTCCCCGCTGCTGCTCACAATTGAGCAGGGCCGGATTGTAAAAGCGGAAGGCCCGGACGGCCCAAGGCTGCTGGAGATTCTCGGCGACGGCGACGGCCGCATGCTGGCCGAATTCGGCATCGGCACGAACGACAAGGCGAGAATCACAGGCGTCGTGCTGGAGGACGAGAAGGTGTACGGCACCATCCACGTCGCTTTTGGCAGCAACAACACGTTCGGCGGAACGATCTCGGCCGGTGTGCATCTCGACGGCGTAGTCGGCCAGCCGGATGTATACCTGGACGAGAAGCTGATTATGAAAAGCGGGAAGTTTGTTTGAGGAAGCTTGGACCTTGGGGAATGCTTTAGCAGGCATTCCCCTTTGCTTTGATTTTCTAGCCAAAAAAGCATTGTATAATGTGGCTTAAAACCGAAAGTGTTGCTTGACCGGGGATTAGGTACGAGTAGGCAAGCGCGAAAGTTCTAACGGTTGTGATCGACGCTACTTGGGAAAAAACGGGTGGTTACAAAATATAACGGTTGCCAGCGAGCCTATTTCCCGTTTTATCGCAGGTAAAGGAGCTGTTTCTCCTAAATAAGCGCGCCTACAACTGTTAAAAAAGAAACCTTGCTTTTCTCGACCGAATAAGCGCTAGTACAACCGTTAGCAATGAAATGTACCGGATAGATCGATCATTCGGAGCAAACTCATTGGTCAAGCACAGATTTCTGGATTGAGCTTATAATGTATTAAAGAATATAAAAAACCACCGGATCAGGTCCCAACCTGGTCCCGGTGGTTTTTCTTGTCTCGGGCTATTTTCCAGGCATATGCCCCCATTCTCTTCAAGTATGTTATTTCCACAGACTCATTCATATTTTCATAAGTTACAATTTGGGTACAATCTCTCTAGTTTCTGCAACAATTGCTAGTTATACTATATTAATCGCATAAATTAATATTCACTGAAAGTAGGTCAATTTAAATGAAGCAGCAGTATCACCTATTGAGGCTGGTCGTCTTTACCGCAATGGTGGTGGCATTGGTTCTAGCCCAAAATTCTTTAGTTCTGGCTGCAAACCAGCCTAAAGGATCTGAACCGGTGTCCTCATCGGGGAAAAAGGCCAATAAAATGGTGGCATTAACCTTTGACGATGGACCAGACAAGATATATACCGATAAGGTGCTTGATATTCTGAAAGATTACAAAGTGAAGGGCACATTCTTTGTAATAGGAGAAAAGGTTAAACAATATCCCGGTGTTATAAAACGCATCGCACAAGAAGGCCATGCATTGGGCAATCATTCGTGGAGTCATTCTCAACTAACCAAGATTAACAAAGAGAAGATTCGCCAGGAAATTGTAAAGACGGATACTGCGATTCGTGAGATTACCGGCTTTACGCCAACGCTGGTACGCCCTCCCTATGGAGCAACATCGGCTCAGATCAAAGAAGAAATTCATGCTTTGGGGCATACTCAAGCGTTATGGAATGTAGATACCCGGGATTGGGCGACGAGCTCCTCGGTTGCCAGTATTCTCAAAACGGTGAAGTCAAGCTCTGGCAACAAGATTACCGTGCTGATGCATTCCGGGGGAGGAAAGCGGGACAAGACACTCAAGGCGCTTCCCCAAATTATCGATTATTACCGATCGCAAGGCTACACTTTTGTTACAATGTCCGAGCTTAACGGTGTGGCTGACAATATAGAGGGATCCACGGCTTCTACTGGAGATAAAGACGCTAGCAAGCCGGATTCTTCAGGCGATAAGCCCCAATCAAATGATACCGGCGGCACCATTGAGCGTAATATCCGCTTGATATACAATGGCTCGGAAGTTAATTTTCCGGATGCGAAACCGTTTATAGATGAAAATAGCAGAGTACAGGTGCCTGTCAGATTCATGGCGGAGACCTTGAAATTTGATGTGAAATGGGGAGCAAGCAGCGGCCAAAAAAGTATTATTCTGACGAAAGACAATTTGAGCGTAGATTTGAAAATTGGCGACAAAGCGGCTGTTGTCAACGGATCGCAGATAGATATGGATACTAGCGCCATGCTGTTTCACGAAAGAACTTATGTCCCGTTAAGGTTTTTGAGTGAACTTGCCGGAATGGATATTACGTGGAGCTCCGCCGGCGATACCATTAAACTGTCTTATAAGGAGACAAAAGAAGACAACTCCGATGAGCAGGCCCAGACTCAGCCGACTCAACCGACCCAACCTGCTCCACCGACTCAACTGGCTCAACCTGGCGATACGTACATCGTGTCTGCCCCGAGAGCTACTGTCCAACAAGCAAAAGCATGGGCAACGGCCAAAGGTGCAACGGATGTGTTCATAGATCTGGCGGATATTGTCTGGGATGAAGCGACTCAAGTGGGGGTTGATCCGACTGTTGTGTACTGCCAGTTTGCAAAGGAGACGGGCTTTGGAAAATTTGGGGGCATATTAGATGAAACGTTTATGAATCCGGCCGGCTTAAAAACGCCAATCGGAGGCTCCGACACAGACCATGAGGCACATCAACGCTTTACCAGCTGGGAGGAAGGGGTTCAGGCCCAGATTGACCATTTGGCGCTGTACGCAGGGGCGCCGGGTTACCCTAAAACCTTTACACCTGATCCAAGGCATTTTCCCGGTTTGATGGGGCAGGCAGCTACGGTGGAAGCATTAGGTGGAACATGGGCCATTAGTCCTACCTATGGCGTCGAAATCGTTAATATGATGATGGAGTTGGAAGCGACAAGCAGCTAGGTTACCAGCCTGACAACTAACAAGCTCTTGAAATGGTCCTTGTGACTATTCAGGAGCTTGTTCAGTCTCAAGGGCTGCCCCATAAGTAACTGGTTCAAGTATGTTATTACCGTAATGGCGCCTGCGCCCACTCCAATTTTGAACTCAGAACCAAACCTTCGGATGGATTCTTTATCTGCAGTTATCTTGAAGTCTTGGTCAGATCTGAAAAAACCTAATCTATATATCCCATTAGAGTAAATTTGTTCCCAATCAAGCTGGTAAAGATGTTTTTCGAACGATACATATAAGCCGTCCAATCTTTCAACCGGAAATTCTGCGGTGGCTTCAATATAGCTGAGCTCAATCCACGTTCCGTTTCTTAAGCAGTCTCGTAGAATTGCCATATTCCCCGCCCCTTTTAAAATCTTATTTGAAACTCCAGTTTGATTTCCATCAACGCTTGGCAGCATTAACTCGATAGTCAATTGTACTTCTACCAGTAGATTCAAAATGTTGCGATTCCAAAGTTTCTGAAATCCTGAAATTATGATCTATAGCACTCTGATTTAGTATTTTTTTTAATATACATTTCATAATAGGTATATAGCAAACTCTGAATTAAAAAGGTAGAGGATAGCTATTACTCACAAATAATCAATTATTTGACGGAGGTTCAATGAGTCGGTACAAGCAGTTTCTGTTGATGTTTATTATCTCAATCCCCTTTAGCATCGTGAATTTTCCTGCTTACTTAAAAGGACATATTCCAAGTGCATTGCAAGCTTCAGCATCCGTACTATTTATTACAATCTGGTTTGTATTTGGTTTGATGAGCCATTCCAGATGGAGAGATTTCATTCTTGTGTCCTCCATTTTCTGGGTAGGAGGAGCCCTGTTTCTTGCAGTAGGATATTTTGGGGATATTGCTGCTCTGTTTATTCCTACTGCTTTTGTCATCCCCGGACCCTCTTATGGGATAAGGTACTTCTGGAATGCTCCATCGGATATAACATTTGCCTTTGCAATTACAATGATAAGTTATGCATCTGGTATATTGGGTCTAGCTGTTGGACAAATAACCAAACTAAGAAGTCGGTAATAGCCGTAACAAGTTCTCACATTTATGACCTCCTGCACTCTTTTTAAGCAGTGTAGGGACTAATGGTACTTATAAAAAAAGGAAGAAACCCATTCAAGCAGGCTTCTTCCTTGTGGAAAATACTATTTTTCCGGATGCAAAGTCACAGACTTCGCCTCCATAATCGGATTCCAGTACCGTTCGATTGCTACGGTCAGAGGCTGAGGATAGCTCGCTGCCTGCTCCCCGAAGTTGTAACGTGACTGATACACCATTTTATTGCCTCCTGAGACAATACTCATTATATTACCTCCACCGCTTGTACTGGAGCTGTACGTCACACCGTTCCGGTCGGTAAATTGGCCAGATAGCCGCAAGCTGATGCCAAAGCTGCTCCTTAAGGAGCTTTGTACCCTTTGTTCAAGCAAAATGTCTCCTCTTCCTTCTTGCCCAGCCGCTATTTTTAAGTCCGGATCCGGAGCATCAATCATCTGTTTTTTGTTAAGATCAACTACAATCTTCATTTTACTTTTTTCAAGCGCGGAAATTCCAGCAACAGCAAACGCCGCAGTGTCATGCCGATCAAATTGGCTATTCTTGAGCACCAAGGTGTAATTATACGGAGAATTTTCCGTCTGGATTATATTGTATTGCATATCAGAGCTGCGGTAACCCAGCCGCTCTTCCTTCTCTCCGTTGGTCCCCTTCAAAACAGGATAAATCAGTTCAAAAATCTGTTTGTCGTTTGTCTGATCATACTCCAAATCCACGTAGGAGTTCAGTGGAGTGTATAACACTTGCTGAACGATAATTTGTTGTCCGGCGACCGTAAGCACCTGATCCGGTTTATAGGTTTGCATTCGGTCCTTCAGCATATCAGGGTCCAGATTAAAAGCAACCTCCAGGCCGGTGCGGTATTTGCCACTGCTGGAACTCAATGCTTCCGCAGAAGTTTCTGTAAGGGTAACCGTAAACTTTACCTCTTTCGTATTTTGAGTCTCTGGCGAAAGGTTGGCTGAATATGCAAAGTACGTGGTTTCACCCGGTTCAACCCTTGAGTCTCCCGGTGCTATATTCAGCGATGCCCGATAGGAGCTCACCTCCACACCTCCGTAGCTCAAGGAGTTGCCCACTGTCGTTACTTCCTGATCCGTATTGTTGTGCACACTGTACAAAAGATATATTTTCCGTCCATCGGTTACCGCGCCGGCCATATCCAGCTCGTATCCATTTTTTTCAACACCTTGATATACAGGTACTACCAAATCCTGCTGCAGTGCATTTGAGAGTATGGGATCATTAATGCCGAGAAAGGGGTCAAAACCGCTCCATTCACGGGGAGTGCCCCGCTGTGCCGTATCGGTGCCAATACCGACCGTAGAAGCTCCCATAAAGGAAAAGCTTAATAATACCAGCACCACCAACGATGCCGCCATTCCAGCTCCTAAAGAATAATTGCGGCGCGCACCGCGTTTTCTTCCTCGAACCATGCCATTTCGGACAGCAGCGGAAAGCTTGGCTTCTTCAAGCCCTTCAGCAGCACGATGAACCTCATAGGCATCCTTACTTAATAGTTGCTCTTCATTTTGTCCCATCATCCATCCACCTCCTGTAGCTTCCTAGAGATAACCGCGGAGCTGCTTAAGGCCTTCACGCAGCCAGGTTTTAATCGTACCTTCCGGCTTATTCAGCACCTTCGCAATCTCGGCAATCGTCATGTCCTGGTAATACCTCAAAACGACAACATGCCTATACTTCGGCTTCAGCCGGTCCATTGCCCTCTTCAAATCGATCCTGTCATTGCTTTTCATTTCGTGAGCCGCATACTCTTGTAAATGCTCAGCAGGAAATACACGCTTCCGTCTCCTCAACTCATCCATACAGCAGTTGATCGTAATGCGGATCAGCCAGGGCCTGAAGGACTGCTCGTCCTTGAGCTTGCTACGCTTCATCCAGGCACGGCAGGATACTTCCTGTACTACTTCCAATGCATCCGCTTCGGTGCGCATATAGCTCAAG
Organism: Paenibacillus jiangxiensis; assembly: GCF_046098255.1. Taxonomy (NCBI): domain Bacteria; kingdom Bacillati; phylum Bacillota; class Bacilli; order Caryophanales; family Paenibacillaceae; genus Paenibacillus; species Paenibacillus jiangxiensis. Next base: position 58,295 of record NZ_JBJURI010000024.1, on the reverse strand, counting down.
GCTATGGTGTACAGCCTGCGCTGCTCGGCCGACAGGCGCTCGTAGAATGTATCTTCGTCCATGAGCTGTGATCGTGACATTCTTGGCTTGCTCATTGTGTTTTCCATCATACCCCTCCCCCTTTCTCTCTATCTGTCTGATATGTAGAGGCTAATATTTTCGATTCCTAAGTTAAGACGGTACTTGGAGGAAAAACGATTGAATTTTCTGGAATAACACAAATTCGGCGGTCTTACTTAACTGGCTAAAGCCTAAATAAAAGGACGGCCACTAGGCCGCCCTATAACTCTACTTACTATCTTCTACCTTCTTGCTGGGCTCGTGACTTCTCCATCAACCAGAATGACGTCAGACTTTAAACTACCGTCCAAAGTAGCAAATTAATAGGTAGCTGCAGCAGGTACACGAGAAGCTGGGCCAGTAGTCTGTACTAAAGTACCAGCATGAGGTTTCCTTCTTAAGGCAGCATCTTCATTAACCCCTTCTCCTGCATGTCATACAGCGCCAGCTTGTAATTGATTTGCTCCAGATATTTATAGGTCTGTCTAAGGTCCTCTTCCACCTTTGCCTTATGATCGAGCATCATTTGTTTGCGGATAGCCAGGGTGCTCTCCCCTTCCCGGTACCAGTCAACGTATTGCTTGATTTCGGACAGCGGCATGCCTGTAGAGCGCAGCGCCAAAATAAAATTCAGCCACTCCATACTCTCTTCATCGTAAAAGCGATTGCCGCTATCATCCCGCTTGACACCAGGCAGTATTCCCTCCCGCTCATAATAGCGCAGCGTATATGCCGTGATTCCTGTTTCCTCCGACACTTCTTTAATCGTGGACATCATTTACCCTCCATATGTTAGAGTTAACTATAATATATTTCTCTTGGATTAGCGCCCGTTTTATAAAAATCCATTCTCTAAATCAAAATAAAACCTTATAAATAAAGGGTTTATTAATGTTTTGTTTTATTACAATTCCACGCTTGACTTAGAGTTTACTATATTAGATAAGATGAATTCAAGCCAGTTGGGACTGGTAACTAAAATCCAACACAAGGAGAGATTCGAGATGAAGCAAAAAGTGGCCATTATTACAGGTGCAAGCAGCGGGATGGGGGCAGCAACAGCCAAACTCCTCGCCCAACACGACATTAAAGTCATGCTGGCCGCACGCAGAGAAGATCGTTTGCAGCAGCTGCAGGAGGAAATTCGCAGTGCCGGAGGCGAAGCGAGCTATAAGGTAACGGATGTGACTTCACGCAACGATGTCGAAGCATTGGCAGAAGCCACGATTCAAACCTATGGGCAAATTGACATTATGATTAACAATGCCGGCATCATGCCGCTGTCCTTTTTCCGTCATTTAAAGGTGGACGAGTGGGAGCGCATGGTTGATGTTAATATCAAGGGCGTGCTCTATGGCATGGCGGCAGTGTACAAGCATATGGAAGAACGGAATGAAGGCCATATTATCAATTTCTCGTCCATTGCAGGGCATATTACCTTCCCTTCAAGCTCCATCTACAGCGCAACCAAGACTGCAGTACGGGTTCTGACAGAAGGAATGCGGACGGAGCTGGGCGCAAAGCAAAACATTCGCACAACCCTGATCTCCCCCGGCGCGGTGGAAACAGAGCTGTACGGCACCATCACGGACGATTCAATTTATCCGACACTGGAAAAGCTGGGCAGTACGGAGTGGCAGCAGCTTGATCCAAGCGATATTGCCAATACTGTTCTATTTGCCATACAGCAGCCCGCAAATGTGACGATCAATGAATTGATTGTCAGACCTACGTCGCAAAGCCTGTAAAGCTAAGCAAAAGGGACGACGCCTGTCTTAAACAGGCCTCGTCCTTTTTACTTTTTAGATAAAAGAGTGTATAGGTTTCAGCGGAGCTGAAGCATTCTTTTATTCGCAACAAATATTCGTAACAAATGCCCTTCTAAATACAGTCTGTCTTCTGCGAGAGCACGTCGATAACGTTATCTTAGCCCTCCCCCTGCCGAACGGCTTCCATCCGCCGGAATTCGCTTGGGGACATCCCCGACCAACGCTTGAACTGTCTGCTGAAATGGGCGATATCTCTGTAGCCGAGCATGGCCGCAATCTGCTGCACAGGCATGGCTGCATCAGCCAGCAGCAGCTTCGCTTCATGCAGGACAAGCCTGGACAGGTATGTGCGCGGCGACTCTCCGAATACCTGCCTGAACACACGGCCGCAGTGGGAGACGCTGATGCCAAGCTCTGCCGCGATATCGTCGATGCCGTAGTGGCCATCCTCTTCCGTCCCCTGCCTGAACGTCTGATTGGCTATGCCCTGCAGGCGGCTGGCGATCTGATGTGCCAGTTCGGTTCGGTCATAAGCGCCCGCGGAGAGGCCGGCCGCCTCGCTCGATACCGCCTCCCACAGGACGGCAAACAGCTCAAACACTGCGGACTGCATCCGCATGCGGCGGGCGACGGTATTGCCGGTCTCGGACTCCGCGAGATCAAGCAGCTTGGCGAGCGCCGGCTTCAGCTGCACCGCCACCGCTCCGTCCGCGGGGAACAGCTCCTGCTCCAGGCGGGCGAGCAGGGACAGAAACAGCTTATCGTCGATATCAAAATGCATGCAAAAATAAGTAAAGGGCGCTCCTCCGCTTTTGCTTGAGTGAACGATCCCCGGACGCAGCAGCATCAAATCCCCGGCCTGCTGCACGTAGTGTTTTCCCTCCACAGTCATATGCTGCTCTCCGTCCAGCACGACATTAATTTCGTATTGGGGATGCTCATGCGCGGGATAATCCCAGCCGCTGCCCACCCGGCGCGTATGGATGGCGAACAGATTGACCGTCGTCCGCACATCTGGAAAGAAGGCCTCCTCCATGCTGCTGCCCGGCTTGGGTGGTACAAAGCTTGTTCCCATTTCTCGCTCCTCCTGCTCCGTAATATGATTAATGACAGTATATACCGAGACCAGCCCGATTTGGGTAAATGTTTGCGCGATTTGTCAATGGCCCCCCCCGCCCGCCCCGTGATAGGCTGTAGCTGAACTATTCAGCGGAGCACAATTCAACTCTAATTGAAAGGGGTTTCAGTCATGACGTCAAATATATTCTTTAATGCACAGCATTCGCCGATCGGAGCATTTGCCAGCTTCACGCTTGGCTTCCGCGGTGCCAAAGGCGGACTTGGCATTGAGCTCGGAAAACCAGCCGACGAGAACGTGTACATCGGACTGCAATCTCGCGACGGGAAAGTCTATGAAGCACTGCCGTTCTTCACGGCCGTTCAGGATGAGAGCACCAGATACGATGTGGAGAAAAAGGATAAAGAAGCCGATGAAATCTCCCCCTCCGATCCGAACGGAAGCAATCTGCAAAATCCGAACGACGGATACCGTCCTTCCGCGACGAAACTGCTGCCGTTCGATGACGCTGCCATCTCGCGCGAGTATAAAGCAGGCACTGACACATGGCGCGCCGGTGACCTGACGTTCCGGATTTATTCTCCAGTACGGCCCGTACCGGAGCCGGGCAAAAGCGGCGAAGAAGAACTGAAGGCCGCACTTGTCCCTGCCGTATTCGTTGAACTGACCGTGGACAACACACAGGGCCAATTCGCACGAAAAGCCTTCTTCGGTTATGAAGGAAGCGACCCGTACAGCGCGATGCGCGTCATTGATCACGCCTCGGCAGGCGGCAAAGGCATTGGCCAGGGCCGCAGCACGGCGATCGTCTCCGACGATGAAGGCGTCGTGCCCGCGCTCGGGTTTACCATTGAAAAGATACTGAGAGAGGCGCTGGCGGAAAATCTGACCTTCGGCCTCGGCGGCACGGGAGCGCTTCTGATGGAAGTGCCGGCGGGAGAACAGCAGACATACCGGTTCGCCGTATGCTTCTACCGTGGCGGCCTGGTAACCTCCGGCATTGATGCGTCGTATTATTACACCCGCTTGTTCTCCAATATCGAGGAGGTCCCCGGCTACGCCCTGAGCCGCTTCGAGGAACTCACCGCCGCCTGCGCCGCAGCGGACGGCTGGATCGAAGCGGACGGCCTGTCCGCGAACCAGTCCTTTATGCTGGCACATGCCATTCACAGCTACTATGGCAGCACACAGCTGCTGGATGCAGACGGGGAGCCGCTCTGGATTGTCAACGAAGGCGAATACCGGATGATGAATACGCTGGATCTGACGGCCGACCAGCTGTACTTCGAACTGCTGATGAACCCTTGGACTGTCCGCAACGAGCTGGAGCTGTTTGTGAACCGCTACAGCTATCATGACGAGGTGTTCCTTCCCGGCGAGAGCCACAAATATCCGGGAGGCATCGCGTTTACCCATGACGTCGGTGTCGCCAATGTGTTCTCCCGTCCGGGATATTCCGCCTACGAGCTGGCCGGCATTGATGATTGCTTCTCCTATATGAGCCATGAGGAGCTGGTCAACTGGCTGTGCTGTGCGCTGGTATATATAGAGCAGACCGGAGACCGTGAGTTCACGGAACGCATGCTGCCTGTTATACAGGAATGCTTCCAGAGTATGCTGAACCGCGATCATCCCGAAGCTGACAAGCGTAACGGCCTGATGGGACTGGACAGCTCGCGCACGCTGGGCGGAGCGGAGATCACCACGTATGATAGCCTGGACGTCTCTCTGGGACAGTCGCGGAACAACATTTATCTGGCGGGCAAATGCTGGGCGGTATATGTCGCGCTGGAGAAGCTTTTTGCTGCCGAGGAGCTCGCAGACCTGTCCCGTGAGGCAGGGCAGCAAGCGGACAGATGTGCCGCTACGATCACCAGCCACATAACGGATGGCGGGTACATCCCGGCCGTCATCGCAGAGGGCAATGATTCCAAAATCATTCCCGCCATCGAAGGCTTGATCTTCCCGTACTTCACCGGCTGTGAAGACGCCCTCAAGGCAGACAGCCGCTTCGGCTCCTACCTGCAGGCGCTCAAGCAGCACCTGAAGACTGTGCTTGTACCGGGAATCTGCTTGTTCGAGGATGGAGGCTGGAAGCTCTCCTCCACCAGCAACAACTCCTGGCTCAGCAAAATCTATCTGTGCCAGTTCATCGCCCGCGAACTCCTCGGGCTCGCCTGGGATCAGGAAGGGCACGCCGCCGATGCCGCTCATGTAGCGTGGCTTACTCATGCAGAGCACTCCTATTGGGCCTGGGGTGACCAGATTCTGGCAGGTGACATTATCGGCAGCAAATATTATCCGCGCGGCGTGACCGCCATTCTGTGGTTATTTGAAGGAAGAGGCAACCGGCTGACAGCCGGGCTGCACGAGCAATCCAAGCAATTTGCCTGACGGCATTTTCCGGGAGGACATGACATGTACAATTACATCAGCGCTGACGCGGTTCAGTCCGGGTATGAGGCTTGGCTTCAGTACCGCCCGGTACCGGGAGCAAGCATGCCGGACTGGTGCGCCAGCATCGCCGTCTCCGAAGCGGATGAAATATTGGAATCAGCCGTACAGGAGCTGGAGCGGGGAATCACTTCCCTGTTCCGACAGCGCCCCAGCCTGATTCGGCAGCGCACCGGTTTGATTCGGGAACACACCGGCTCATTTCAACAGGCGGCGGCCACCACGGACGGCGGACACATCTTTATCGGCACGTTTGCGGGTAATCCGCTGGTGCGGCAGGCTTTCACTGAAGCGGAGCAGGAGCAGACCGCCGGGGAAGCCTACCGCATTCGGACGAATGTGGAGGACGGGAGCGTTACGGTAGCCGGGCAGACGGCGACGGGCGTGCTGTACGGCGCCTTTCACCTGCTGCGGCTGCTGCAGACCGGCGCGGATGTGCAGCAGATCGATTTGCTGGAGAACCCGGCCAATCCGCTGCGTATGATCAATCAGTGGGATAACATGGACGGCAGCATTGAGCGCGGTTATGCGGGCAAGTCCATTTTTTACGAAAATAACGAAATCACCAAGGATATGGGCCGGATTCGCGATTACGCCCGCCTGCTCGCCTCCGCAGGGCTGAACGCCATTGCCATCAACAATGTGAATGTGCACCGGGTGGAGTCGCAGCTCATAACAGAGCGCCTCCTTCCCGACGCGGCCAGGCTGTCGGCGGTATTCCGCGCCTACGGCATCCGGACCTTCTTCAGCATCAACTATGCCAGCCCTATTGAAGTCGGCGGACTGGCCACAGCCGATCCGCTCGACCCTGAGGTGGCGGAATGGTGGAAGCAGACGGCGCATAAGATTTATGCGGCCATTCCGGACTTCGGCGGCTTTCTCGTGAAGGCCGATTCTGAAAACCGTCCCGGGCCGTTCAGCTATGGGCGCAATCATGCGGAAGGAGCCAATATGCTGGCAGAGGCACTGCAGCCGTACGGCGGGCTGGTCATCTGGCGCTGCTTCGTGTACAACTGCAAGCAGGATTGGCGCGACCGCTCCACCGACCGCGCACGGGCCGCCTATGACCATTTCAAGCCTTTGGACGGCCTGTTCCATGACAATGTCATTTTGCAGGTGAAGAACGGTCCGATGGACTTTCAAGTCCGGGAGCCGGTCTCTCCGCTCTTCGGCGCGATGGAACGGACGAATCTGATGCTGGAGTTCCAGATCACGCAGGAGTACACCGGGCAGCAGCGGCATTTATGCTATCTTGTTCCACAATGGAAGGAAGTACTGGACTTTGACACCTATGCCAGGGGCAAAGGCTCGACGGTCAAGCGGATTGCGGACGGCTCGCTGTTCGGCCGTGGAAACACCTGCGGTATTGCCGCCGTCTCCAACATCGGCTCCGACGCCAACTGGACGGGCCATCTGCTGGCCCAATCCAATTTATACGGGTACGGCCGGCTGACGTGGAATCCCGGGCTGTCCGCCGAAGACATTGCCGACGAATGGATCAGAATGACCTTCGGCTCCAACGAACGGGTCATATCGGCCATGTCCCGTATGCTGCTGGATTCCTGGAGTATTTATGAGTCCTACACCGCCCCGCTCGGGGTCGGCTGGATGGTGAATCCGGATCATCATTACGGCCCGAACGTGGACGGCTACGAATACTCCAAATGGGGCACCTACCATTTTGCCGACTGCAGCGGGATCGGCGTCAACCGGACGGACGCCGACGGCACCGGATATGCTGCACAGTACATCGGCCCCAATGCGGAGCTGTACGAATCGCTGGAGAGCTGCCCCGATGAGCTGCTGCTCTTCTTCCATCACGTACCGTATACCCATGTTCTGCATTCCGGCAAAACAGTGATTCAGCACATTTACGACTCCCATTTTGAAGGGGCCGAACGGGCAGCCCGGCTTATGGAGACCTGGATGGAATTGAAGGAGAAGCTGGACGAATCCATGTACCTGCAGGTGCTGGAACAGCTGAAGCACCAGGTGGAGCACGCCGGGGAATGGCGTGATATGATCAATACGTATTTCTTCCGCAAGAGCGGAATTCCGGATAAGCACGGACGCTCCATCTACTAGGAGCATACTAATACTCTATGTCCCCCACTTATTGGCAGCGGCGATGAGCAACATCGCGGCTGCTTTTTTTTGCTCCCATTTTTCCCGGCGAGGGCATTCTTTTTTCGTAAGATTTTAAAAGAAATCGGTCATCTCTCTGCTTTTGCCCGCTCTCTCCCCCTCCTATACTGAAATTAATCAGTGAACTCGTTAATTGAGAGGTGACCGAATGTACTCATCTGAAACCGCTAACATGCAAACAGGCGGCACATATGTCAAGAAACGCCGCCCTTTCCTGAAACGGTGGGACGCCCCCATCGCGGGTTATTTGTTTATTTCCCCATGGCTGATCGGATTTCTCTTCCTTACTCTTTATCCGATGCTGCTCTCGCTGTATTACTCCTTTACGGATTATACGCTCATGGAGCCGATCTCCTGGGTCGGACTGGAAAATTACCAGCGCATCCTGACCGAGGACGATAAATTCGTGCAATCCGTCAAAGTCACGTTTGTGTACGTGCTGGCCTCCGTCCCGCTGAAGCTGATCGCCGCCCTGCTCGTGGCGATTGTGCTTAGCCGTGCCGTCAAAGGCATTTCTTTTTACCGGACAGCCATCTACTTCCCGTCCCTGATCGGGGGCAGTATCGCCGTGTCCTTGCTGTGGCGCAACATTTTCGGTGTGGATGGGTTCTTCAACCAGCTGCTCGCCATGGTCGGCATTACAGGCAAGGGCTGGGTCAGCAGTCCGGACACAGCGCTGTGGTCGCTCATCCTGTTGTCCACCTGGCAGTTCGGCTCGGCCATGGTCATTTTCCTGGCAGGGATCAAGCAGATTCCGGCGGATCTGTACGAAGCCTCTGCGGTGGATGGTGCGAACCGGTTTGTCCAGTTTTTCCGCGTGACCCTGCCCATGCTGTCGCCGACGATTTATTTTAACCTGATCATGGGGGTCATCAATGCGTTCCAGATGTTCACCTCCGCTTATGTCATTACAAACGGCGGGCCGATGAACTCCACGTTCGTCTATGCTCTCTATCTGTATGAACGGGCCTTCAGCCGCTATCAGCTCGGATACGCCTCCTCCCTGGCCTGGATCATGCTGGTCATGATTGTCATCGTATCAGCCGTCATTGCGCTGACCTCGAAATACTGGGTATTTTATGAATCCGACACGGGAGGGAAAAGACGATGAGCAACCGCACACTCAGCCTCAGCCTCAGCGCGAAAGCGGCGGCCCGCAGACGGGGCAATATCATCCGCCATGCCTTCATGATGTTGTTCAGCCTGATCATGATCTATCCGGTCGTCTGGTGGATCGGCGCGTCCTTGAAGAGCAACAGCGAGCTCAGCTCGCCAAGCATTTTTCCATCGGCTCCTGTATGGCAAAATTTCGTGGAAGGCTGGCATTCGGTGCCCGGCTACTCCTTCACCCATTTTTATCTGAACACCTTCAAGCTGGAGCTGGCCGTGCTCATCGTGACGCTGATCTCCTGCACACTGGTAGCGTTCGGCTTTGCCAGACTTGATTTTCCGCTCAAGAAAATGTGGTTCGCCCTGCTCATGGCTACACTCATGCTCCCTGGGCAGGTGCTCATCATTCCCCAGTACGCCATGTTCCATCAATTCGGCTGGGTGAATACATATCTGCCGTTTATTGTGCCGCATGCCCTGGCGGGAGGCGCGGGAGGGACCTTCTTCGTCTTCCTGCTCATTCAGTTCATCCGCGGCGTTCCCCGCGAGCTCGACGAATCGGCCAAGATGGACGGCTGCTCCTGGTTCGGCATCTATTGGCGCATCATTTTGCCCCTGACGAAGCCGGCGATTGTGACAGTTGCGATCTTCTGCTTCCTCTGGAACTGGGACGATTTCCTCGGACATCTGCTTTATATCAACTCCGTGGACAAATATACGGTGGGGCTGGCCTTGCGCATGATCAACGATTCGCAGGCCGGGCAGGAATGGGGACAGTTGCTCGCCATGTCGCTCGTGTCCATCATCCCGGCCACTTTGGTTTTCATCGCAGCCCAGAAGCATTTCGTGGAGGGAATTGCGACCACCGGCATTAAAGGATAAGAAAAACGTCTGTCGAAGTACTTTCAAAGTAGACAGACCGCGTTTAGTGGAGGTTTTTTGAGATTAGGGCGAATACGCCGCGGTTCTGCCGCTTGCGGGTTCGCCTTTTTCATTCAAATGCATGAGACAGCAACTTGTATACAGACAGGGAGCATGAAGCATGAAAAATCCTTTCAAAATATACCGGATTGACCGCTTGTTCTTTCTCGGCTTTGCCTTGTTCCTTATTGTAGTGCTGGGCTGCGCCGTCTGGGCCAGCTATACCATTTCTTCGCGGGAACTGGCGGCCACCTCTTCCTATTATCAGCAGCAGCTGCTGAATGAGGTGAATAATGAACTCTCGGCCAGACTGACGACGATTGAGCAAATTTCGCTCTCGACGTCGCGCGATCAGGAGCTGATCGATCTGCTCTCCGGGAGCAGCAGCACCTACGAGCATTACCGGAAAACCCGGGAGACCGAGCTTTCCCTGCAAACACTCACCTATTCCATACCGCTCATTCAGGGCATTGACCTATATATGAACAACCCCTTCTCCACGAGCAGCCAGGAGGGGTATATCCATTTCCGCAGCCTGCAGGAAGCGCCGGGACAGTCCTGGTACCCGCTCGTCGAACAGGGGGATTTCACCTGGTCGGGAGAATACACGGTTCCCAGCGTACAGGGGGACGTGCCGGTGATGAGCTTTGTGCGTAAAATCGTGTACGACGATAAATACCTGGGCATCCTCGCCATTCATGTAAAGGCCGGCAGCATCAAAAATATTCTATCCGGGGATACGCCGGGCACGAACCGGGTCATGCTGGATTCCTCCGGCCGACAACTGCTGGCCGTAGGAGAAGTGCCCGGTCAGGCGCTCCCGGCTGGCCGCACAGATGAGATGACGGAAGCGAACGGGGTGCTTCGCCTGAACGGGGAAGCAGGAATGAACGATACCCTGCTCGTCTATTCCAAGGTTGATAATTCGCACTGGGTGCTCGTGCAGATGACACCGTGGGAGCAGATCACGGCTGGCAGCAGACGGCTGGCGGAGGTGATTGGCCTCATCGGCCTGACCGCCGTGCTGCTAACCTCTCTGTTAGCGCTATGGCTCAGCAAACAGTTTACTCGCCCGCTCAAGCAGCTGATCGGCGCCATGAAGCGCTTCTCCATCGGTGACAAGGAGCCGATGCTGCCTGAAGATTACCGCAACGAATTCGGTCAGCTGTTCTCTGGCTACCGGCAGCAGAACGAACGCATCAACCAGCTCTACCAGTCCTTGCAGCAAAGGCTGGAGCAGCAGCGCAGAGCGGAGATTAAGGCGCTGCAGGCCAATATCAACCCTCATTTTCTCTATAACACGCTGGACCAGCTGAACTGGATGGCCATTGAAAGAGGCCAGGAGCGGATCAGCCGCATTCTGGAGCTGATGGGGCGAATGTTCCGGATCGGACTGTCCAATGGCGAGAGCTTTATTACGCTCGAGGAAGAAGCGGACCATATCCGCTGTTATCTGGAGATTCAGCAGATTCGCTGGGAGAGCGGTCTTAACTTCAGCATCGAGCTGCCTGACGCGGCCCGCAACCTGTACGTGCCCAAAATGACGCTGCAGCCTTTCGTGGAAAACTGTATCGTGCACGGCTTCAATGGCCGCGATCATGGCTTCATCCGCATTTGCGTGCAGGAAGACGGCGAACGAGTGCTGCTGACGGTTGAGGATGACGGAAGAGGTCTGCATTCGGCCTCCACAGAGCGGAACCGCACGAACGGCGGTTATGGCATCCGCAATGTGCGGGAAAGAATCGATGCCTACTTCGGCAGTACGTATGGAGTCGCACTGTCCAACCGCACCGAGGGAGGCACCCGCGCCATCATTACGCTCCCCCATCTGGCAGAGCGGCCGCAGCAGGAAGCCTGAGCCGATCAGGGCGTGGCAGCCGCTCTCATTTTCGGACGATTTTATAATAAATTGTGCATCTCTCCCGTACACGCGCCCAGGGTAAATTGTTACGATGATCTTGGCACAAAATCTTCAGTAAAACAGGGGGTTTGTATGATATGATGATTTGGAAGCGCTCTCTAAAATTGGCCGCCGTGGCCGTTCTCGCTGCCTCCCTCGCGGCCTGCGGCAGCAGTAGCCAGGGCTCCGGCAGCAAGACTGCGGAGGACGGCACCGTGAAGCTGCGCATCATGTGGTGGGGTTCCCAGGACCGGCATGAAGCCACGCTGAAAGTACTTGAAAAATATACGGAGCTCCATCCCAACGTCACCTTTGAACCGGAATACTCCGGAATGGACGGTTACCTGGATAAGCTCTCCACACAGGCAGCCGCCAAGAATGCGCCCGATATCATTCAGCTTGATCCGGGCTGGATTTCGGACTGGTCCGCACGGGGCCAGCTGGCGGACCTCTCCTCCGGCATCGATCTGTCCAAGGTCGGCGAGAAGGTGCTTACCGCCGGAAACTACGAGGGCAAGCAATACGCTGTGCCGCTTGGCTCCGTCGCCTACGGCATGATTTACGACAAAGCCGCGCTGGATAAGCTGGGGGCTGCCCCTCCGCAGAACGGCTGGACCTGGGACGATTTCTTCGCGCTGGCCCGCAGTCTGAAAGGAAAGCTTCCCGAAGGGCAGTATTTCACGAAGGATTATGCCGGTGACTATTTCGCCTACAGCGCCTATCAGTACGCCAAAGGCAAAGGGCAGGTCGTTACGGATGAAGGCGTGTTTAACGTGGATCGCGACACCTTCCTGGAATGGACCCGCACCTTTGCCGAGCTGCGCAGCGAGGGGCTTGTTCCTCCAGCCGACCTGAACGCCTCCGACAAGGAATTTGACCCCGGCATGGACCTGATGGTATCGGGAAAAATCCTGTTTCGCCTCGCATTCTCCAACAATTTCGGCGCATGGGACAGCCTGAAAAAGGATGCCTATGCCCTGGTGACGATGCCGCGCGCTGAGGAAGCCGGCGGCTGGCTGAAGCCGTCCATGTTCTTCGGAGTCTCCAGCAGTTCAGCCCATAATGAAGAGGCCAAGAAATTCATCGACTGGTTCATCAATGATCCGGACATCGCCAAGACGCTGGGCACAACCCGCGGCTTGCCTGTCAATGCGGAGGTAGCCGCCGGGCTTGAAGCGAATATGAGTGATACGGAGAAGGTGGGCATGGAGCTGCTGCGTGCCACAGAGAAGGACGGACAGATATTCAGCACCGGCGCCAAGGGCTGGACCAACTTTATCGATAAGGACTGGCCGCTGATCCGGGATGAGCTGAGCTTCGGGCAGACAACACCGGAGGAGGCTTACGAGAAGCTCCAAAGCGCGGCTAAGGAATACGAAAACTAGCAAAGGCTTCACAGCATCATCAAGTGAAACGTACATCACATTTCGGAGGAGAGATGGGGCGTGTGGAAAATTGCGATCATTGATGACGATCGTCAGGTGCTGGCAGGAATGAAGCGCGGCATCCCCTGGAATGAGCTGGACGCCGAGGTGGCCGGAGAAGCGCTGAACGGGGCGGACGGCCTCGACATGATCCGCCGCGTCCGGCCTGATGTCATCATTACGGATATCTACATGCCCGTGATGAACGGCCTCGATATGATCAGCGAGCTGCGCAGGCAGGAATTCGAAGGCAAGATCATTATTCTGAGCGGATACTCCGACTTCGAATATGCCAGGCAGGCTTTGAGGCTGGACGTCAGCGATTACCTGTCCAAGCCGATCAGCGTTCCCACCTTCAAATCCGTGCTGGCCAAGGCCTTGCAGGATCTGTCCAGTGAAGATATCCGGCGCGCCCGCGAGGATGAGATGATGCACAAGCTGATGCTGTATGAGCCTTTTGTGGAAAAGGAATGGGTTAAAGCCGCCGTCACGGGCACGCTGGACCCCTCCTACCGGCGAAATGAGCTGCTGCCCTCCCCTTACCTGCGCTGGGCAGACACCTCCCATATGATAATGGGGATCGAGCTTGACCGCTGCGCACGCTCCGGCAGCCTTACCATTTCAGATTGGAACCTGTTTAGGTTCGCTGTGAGCAACATTGTTCATGAGGTGGTCAGGGAACGGTTTGCCTCTTTCGAGTATACAGAGCTGCACGGCATGCGTTCGGTGGTTGTCCTGCATGCCGGTCCGGAAGCGGCATGCGATGACCTGACCGGGCGGACCGACGAGCTTAGCGCTACGCTGAAGACCTGTGTATGGAATTACCTGAAGCTGAAGTTGCGGATCGGATTCGGGGCGTGGAAAGCTTCGTGGCTGGATATTCCGGATTCCACGGAAGAGGCGTTCCACTCTCTGGACGGAAAAGGTCTGGTGCCGAGCAGTGAGCAAAGCTGGAATATGATGCGGCCCGTCAAGTTTTATCAGGAGCTGGCAAGCGCCATTAAAACATCGCAGGAAACCCGCGCCAAACAGCTTGTGACCGACTATACCCGGCAGCTGCAGAAGCAGGGCGGCGATACACCAGAATACGCGCGCATGCTGGCAAGCGAGCTGTGGGGTGTAATCGCTTACTGTCTGTACGATGTCGGCATGCTGCTGGATGATCTGTTTCCCAATCGCGAGCTATCACGGGAAATGTCCGCCCTTGGCGGGCTGGAGCAGCTTGCCGCCTGGCTGACGGAGAAGATCACCGTCATCTGCCAAAGCCGTGAGTGGGGCGGCGGCAGCAAGCATCGTCAGGCCGTGGACTTTATGGTCCAGTACATTCACGAGCATTATGACGAAGATATCACTCTCTCGGAATTGGCGGACAAAGTCTTTATATCCCGCAATTACCTGTCCAACATCTTCCGCAATATGACGGGAGAAACGTTCAATACGTATTTGACACGTGTGCGGATGGAGAAGGCAAAGGAGCTGCTGCTGGAACGGAAAATGCTCGTTTACGAGGTAGCCGACCGCGTAGGTTATAAAAACGTCCCTTACTTCAGTACACTGTTCAAGAAGTTTACCGGGATGAATCCTACAGAGCTTGCGAACGGATAAATGCTGTGATTCAGAAAGGAGAATGAGTCAACTCATGTTGAATGCGGAGAACCCTGTAATGATGAAAGCTGCCGTTATGCCGAAACCCGGAGAGATTAACATTGAGGAGCGGCCTGTACCCCAATTGCAGCCGGATGAGGTGCTGATCAAGGTTATGGCTGTAGGAGTCTGCGGATCAGACGTGCATTACTATGAGAACGGACGGATTGGCCGTTATGTCGTGGAGAAGCCCATCATCCTCGGGCATGAATGTGCCGGGATCATCAGTGCGGTCGGCTCTGCCGTCACCCGCTTCCAGCCAGGAGACCGCGTTGCGGTGGAGCCCGGCGTCACCTGCGGGCGATGCGATGCCTGCAAGTCCGGCCGCTATAACCTGTGCCCTGACGTGCAATTCCTCGCCACTCCGCCTGTGGACGGCGCTTTCGTGCAGTATATGGCCATGCGGGAGGACTTCGTCTTCCCCATTCCGGATCATTTGAGCTTCGAGGAAGCTGCGCTCAACGAGCCTTTCTCCGTCGGCATTCATGCTGCCCGCCGCAGCCAGCTGCAGCCGGGTTCCACCCTCGCGATTATGGGCATGGGCCCTGTCGGCCTGATGGCGGTTGCCGCCGCCAGATCCTTCGGGGCTTCGCGCATTATCGTGACCGATCTGGAACCCATCCGGCTGGAGGCCGCCAAGCGGATGGGAGCCACGGATACGATCAATGTTCGTGAAGAAGATCCCGTCGAAGCTATCAAACGCTTGACTGGCGGGCGAGGTGTCGATACCGCCTGGGAGACGGCGGGCAACCCGAAGGCCTTGCAATCGGCACTGTATTCGCTCCGCCGCGGCGGCAAGCTGGCCATTGTCGGCCTGCCCGCACAGGATGAGATTCCGCTGAATGTGCCTTTTATGGCCGACAATGAAATCGATATTTACGGTATCTTCCGCTACGCCAACACCTACCCTGCCGGCATCTCCTTCCTGTTTTCCGGGCAGATTGACGCCAAATCCCTGATCACGGACCGATACCCGCTGGCCCAGACCCGGGATGCGCTGGAGCAGGCCATCCACAATAAAAGCGGAAGCCTGAAGATTATAGTTTACCCGAACGAGTAAACGAAGCAAAAGAAGAGGGAAAAGAGGCTGTACGCCTTCTTCTCCCTCTTCTTTCTAGCCAAGGCCAAGCCGTTCCTTGTTTCTTTAGCTCCCAATAACGATTCTACATATGTAGTTTACACAAAGATATTGACAGACCCCATTTTGTTCCTTTGTATTTGATCATTTGTGTTTTATAGAATTTTCAACCCATTCCTTAAACTTTTTGTTGATGTATTCTAACTCATTTTCATCTACTATCTCACTTTTTTTGACGCTAAAAATGAAATACTCGCCATCTTCATCTGGGTTCCCAAGTTTTTCTGTCAAAGGACCTTCGGTGTATTTTACTTCCCAATCAAGTTTATTTTTATAAGCAATCCCTTCGTGTTCCACTTTATTAAGTGTACAAAAGGGGTGGAAATGTTTTCTTATATGGAAAAAATAATCATCAAAATTATTTATCCCTACTTTATCTAGTTGCTCTTTAATTGTCTTCAATTCATTTTCAGTACATTTTAATATGAACCCTTTAAACTGTTCATTCTCTTCAAGACTAAAAACCTCGTAATTTTGAATTCTTTCGTTTCCTGGTGAAGGATTCCCAAAAATATTAATGAGAATCTCTTGAATTTTAGGAATATTGGCTTCATTAATTGACAAAATACAATGAAACTCCATCAGTTCTGACAATAAATAATCCTCCTTTAGTGTAAAGCTAGAGTATAACTAGTATAGCTCTAGCTTTACAACAATCCATACTATTTCTAACAGAAGGGCGTAAACTAGAATGAGTAGCGTCAAGCGATTGTCTTCTTAGGATGTACGTCTATCGATGTACTTTCTGAAATCTTCAAAAAGGGGAAGAGATGTTCGATCAGCATCTCTTCCCCCTTTCTCCTTAACCACACCATATGGGTGATTGCACGCATCAGCGGAGAGAACGAAGCAATTCCGGAAAAGCGTTAGCGTTCGCCTTTGGCCCGAAGGGTCAACAGCGATTGTAGGAATGGTTCGTTCTCAGAGCGGCTCACATCACACTCATGACGCATTCTCGAACTGGCTGTTATACAGCTCGGCATAGAAACCGCCTTTGGCCAACAGCTCCTCATGATTGCCAGTTTCAATAATATCGCCGTCTTTCATGACCAGAATCAAATCCGCGTTCTTGATCGTCGAGAGACGGTGGGCAATGACGAAGGAGGTTTTGCCAACCGTCAGCTGATCCATTGCCTGCTGAATCAGCAGCTCTGTGCGCGTATCCACCGAGCTTGTCGCTTCATCCAGAATGAGCATGGGCGCATTTTCAATCATGGCTCTGGCGATGGTGATCAGCTGCTTTTGACCTGCAGAGAGATTGGCTTTGTCATCCAGCACCGTATCATATCCATGCGGCAGAGTTTTAATAAAGCTGTGCAGCCCCACCGCCTTACTTGCCGCTACAACCTCTTCGTCGGTGACATGCTCCTTGGAAAACACGATATTTTCACGAATGGTTCCTTCAAACAGCCAGGTATCCTGCAGCACCATGCAGAACAGATCATGAACATTTTTACGCGTTAACTGGCTGATCGGGGTGCCGTCAATATAAATTTCCCCGCTGTTCAGCTCATAAAACCGCATGAGCAGATTCACTAAGGTGGTTTTACCGGCGCCTGTCGGACCAACAATGGCAATTTTCTGTCCGGCTTTGGCTTTCATGGAGAAATCCTTGATAATCATACGGTCTTCGTTATAACCGAAACGGACATTTTTAAATTCAACATCCCCTTTGGCGGTCTCCAGCTTCGTTGTTTTTGCGCTTTCGTCCGCCAATTCTTTTTCACCCAAAAATTCAAATACCCGTTCGCCAGCGGCAGCCGCGGATTGCAGGTTGGTTGCAGCCTGTGCCAATTGGGACAAGGGTTGTGTAAACAAGCGAATATACACCATAAAGGCAACAATCGTACCAATCGTGATGACATTGTTGGATACGAGCAGAGCGCCGACAACGCAGACTGCTACATAACCGAGGTTCCCAATGAACATCATGACAGGCATCATAAGGCCTGACATGAATTGGGATTTCCAGGCATTGGTGTACAGACGGCCGTTAATGTTATGGAACACCTCTTTGGCTTCTTTTTCCCCGTTATATACCTTGACTACGTTATGACCCGCATAAGTTTCTTCGATATGGCCGTTGATTTGACCGAGCTCCCCCTGCTGGGCGATAAAATATTTCTGCGAATGCTTCATGATCACCATCATCAATACAAAGCCGATCACTGTAGCCGCAATCCCTGTAAGAGCCATGATCCAGTTGGTAAAAACCATCATCAGCAGAGCGCCAACGAACGTAGCAATCGATCCAACCAGGGCGCTCATACTGCTATTCAACGTTTGGCCGATGGTATCCACATCGTTGGTTACACGGCTCAGCACATTGCCGTAGCTTGTGGAATCAAAATATTTCAAAGGCATATGATTGATTTTTTGCGATAATTCTGTCCGCATTTTTTTCGTGATGCGCTGTGTTACCGTGGCCATGATAAAACCCTGGAAATAGTTAAAGACGATTCCCAATCCGTATAGGAGGGCTAACATAAGAACGATCTTCTGAACGGCGTCCAGATCGATGCCTGTCATGATTCCTTCCTGGATCAGGTTCGTAATATCGCTGAGCTTATCAGGACCAATCACGTTGAAGGCAGAGCCGAGCAAAGCGAGAATCATAGCCAGTATAATCAGGGGCAAATAGGCTTTGTTGTAGGATAAAAGCTGGCTGACCGTTTTTCCGAAATTTTTCGATTTTTCACCAGGCCTCATGCCGCCGCCCATGGGACCTCCACTCCCAGGCCCCCGCTGTTTCGCGTTTGTATTGTGGCTGCCCACGGTGTATTCATTTTTACCCATGTACGAGTTCCTCCTTCGAAAGCTGGGAATAGGCGATTTCCTGATAAGTGCCGCAATTATCCATCAGCTCTTCATGCGTGCCGCTGCCGACAATTTCGCCATTTTCCAAGACAATAATGCGGTCGGCGTCCTTAATGGTACCTATGCGCTGCGCAACGATGAGTGTTGTGGCATCGCCGGTTTGCTGTTTGAGTGCCGAGCGCAGAATGCGGTCTGTCTTGTAATCAAGCGCCGAAAAGGAATCATCGAAAATATAAATCTCCGGCTGGCGGTAGATCGCACGCGCAATGGATAACCGCTGCTTCTGACCGCCTGATACATTGGTTCCGCCCTGGGCAATTTGCCCCTCATACTGGCCCTCCATGTTCTCCACGAACTCGGCGCCTTGGGCAATTTCGACTGCTTTTTTCACGAGCTCTTCGGACATTCCCGGCTTCCCGTTGGCACCCTTCCCGTTATCACCGTACGCCACGTTGGAAGTGACCGTACCGCTGAACAGCACAGCTCTCTGCGGCACATATCCGATTTTGTTATGAAGCGCTTCTTGTGTATAGTTTTTGACATTCACACCGTCAACGAGCACTTCTCCTTCTGTCGTATCATAAAAGCGGGGGATCAGGTTGATCACGCTGGTTTTGCCGCTGCCTGTAGCGCCGATAAAGGCCACCGTTTCGCCCCTTCTGGCGGTGAAACTAATGTTACGCAGCACCGGCTCCTCCGCGTCCGGATATTTGAAGCTGACATTGCGGAATTCCACCTGGCCTGTCAACTCCGCTTTTCCTGCCGTTTCCTTCCCGTCAACGATCTTGGCTTCGGTATTCAGCACCTCCATGATCCGCTTGGCGGATACCGACGCACGGGGCATCATGATGAAGATCATGCTGACCATCATAAAGGCCATGACCACCTGCATCGCGTAGGAGGAGAATACGACCATATTCGAGAACAGTGTGATACGGTCAGGCACAGCCGCCGCGTTAATCAGATAAGCTCCGATCCAGTAGATGGCAACACTCAGGCCGGACATAATAAAGGTCATTCCCGGTCCGATCATCGCCATTAACCGGTTCGCAAACAGATTCGTTTTCGTTAATTCAATGTTGGCCTGCTCGAACTTGGCTTCCTGATGAGGCTCTGCATTATAAGCGCGAACCACCCGCAGCCCTGTCAAATTTTCACGGGTTACGCGGTTCAGATTATCCGTAAGCTGTTGAATCTTTTTAAACTTTGGCAACGCAAAAATAATGATCACACTCAGCATCAGGATCAGCACGGCTACGGCCGCTCCGGTGGAGGCGGTCCACTGCCAATTTTTATCCGCAATTTTTACGATGGCCCAGACAGCCAGAATCGGCGCTTTGATCATCACCTGCAGCCCCAGTGCAACCACAGTCTGAATTTGGGTAACATCATTCGTTGAGCGGGTAATCAAGCTTGCCGTCGAAAAGCCGTTAATCTCCTCCATGGAAAATGACAATGTTTTGTCAAACACCATGCCGCGCAGACGCATGGCCAGCCCTGCCGCCACCCTGGCGGCGAAGTAACCGACAATGATCGAGGCGATCATACTGCCGACAGCACACAGCAGCATATAACCGCCGGGAATAAGCAAATCCGATATCTTCGATCCTTCCATCTGCAGCTTGGTTGTAATTTCCGCCATATAATCCGGCAGCCGCAAATCAAGCCATACCTGTACAACGATGAAAGCCAAGCTAAACAGCACGAGCATCCATTCATGCCTCTTGAGGTATTTGAAAATCTTCACCATCCGGTTGCTCTCCTTTTATCTTATAGTGTAAGACATTTGGCAAAAATATCATGCAGCCCTTAAATGAACTGCATTGGTTATTAACTCTTGGAAGCCATGATCTTTACCAGGCGGACAAACTCCCTGGCGTCCTCCTCGCTCAGCCTGCGCAGCATTTTCTCGGTTAACGCAATTCCTTCGTTACGTCTGTCAAGCAGAAATTGCCGGCCGGCATCGGTAATAAATACGATCACCCTTCGTTTGTCATCCGCATCGGTACGACGCACAACAAACCCCTTCTTCTCAAGGCTCTTTAGCGCTGTTGCCACCCGTCCCGTGCTGACGGACAAGTATTCGCTCAATTCTCCGGAGGTGGACCCGTCTTTATGGAAATTCAGGTGGATCAGGATCCCCATTTCCCCGCGCGAAAAGAGCTTTCTCCCATCATCCAGCGGCGGTTTGCGAGCTTGGGCGGCGTATTCAAAGAGTTCTACAGCTAATGCTTTATAATCCAATTGCATGGCTCACACCTTCTAAAATTTATCTTACACTATGAGATAATAATAGATCTTTGCTGCTGTGTCAAACCCATACGGGGATTCCCTCTATTTTCCGCCAAATTAAGGTGCAGATGATACTGGTCAGACGAAAAAACAACACAAGAAATAACCCGGCTGAATCCCTCGGCCGGGTTATTATAAGACCTTGCACGACACCTATCGGCGCCTATCCATTAAAACGCCCGCTCGTATTGCACCGGAACTTTATGATCCTCGCTGAGCGTTACCGCCGCATGTACAGCCCAGTAAGGATCGCTCAGCATGCCGCGCCCCACCGCCGCCAGATCGGCGTCTCCGTTCCCAATGACCGATTGCGCCATGGCCGGGTCATCCAGTCTTCCGACGGCAATGACCGGAATGTCAACCTCCTCACGGATCTGCCGGGCGAACGGAACCTGATAGCCGGGATGGTTGCCCGGTCTTCTCGCTCCAGGAGTCCCTTCGCCGCCGGAGCTGACGTGAACAACATCCACGCCTGCATCACGGTATTTCTTGAGCAATTCGATCGCATGATCGATATCGTAGCCTCCGTCCGCATACTCCACAGCGGAGATCCGGAACAGCAGCGGCATATTCTCAGGCATCTCCTTTTTGATCGCCTGAATGACCTCTACACCGAAGCGTGAAAGGTCTTGTCCGTAGATATCATCCCGCTTGTTGGTGAGAGGGGAGTGAAATTGATGAATGAGATAGCCGTGTGCTCCATGGATCTCAATCGTATCCACTCCTGCCGCTACAGCACGGCGCGCCGCTTCCCCGAACTTCCTCACCATCTCCTGTACTTCCTCCGTTGTCAGCGCGCGCGGTTTCTTGTACGGCTCTCCACCAGGAAACTCAATGGCCGACGGGGCAACCGGTTCGGCTGCGTCCTCCGCCTTGCGGCCGGCATGGGCAATTTGGATGCCCAGCTTCGCTCCATGCTCATGCACACCATCGGCGATACGGCGGAAAGCGGGGATATGCTCATCCGACCACAAACCCAGATCATAGTCTGAAATGCGGCCATCAGGCTCAACATCTGTCATTTCTATAATGATCAATCCTGTGCCGCCCACAGCACGGCTGGTGTAATGGACATAATGCCAGTCATTCGGAATGCCGTCCTTTGCCGTCACCGAGTATTGGCACATCGGCGCCATGACGATCCGGTTTTTAAGCTCCAAGCCTTTAATGGTGTAAGGCGTGAACAGTATGTTCTTTGACATGGTAATCCCTCCCTGGTTCCTGTCCCATAGTTTCAACCACAGGTTTACGAAACATACATTTAATGCCTTTTCACTGCACTGCAACTCAAGTTAGTTGCGCACAATTTATTATCATATGTTACGATTCCCCACACAAGTACTCACATCCATGTTCCCTAGTATCATTTTTTATACTGTCTTTGTGAGCGTCTATCAGCTCGAGGGTCCTGCTTTTCATGAATCAAAAGAACTTAAAATTTTTATTTCTTTGCCCTAAAAAAAGAAAATTTGAGGAAAATAGTTCCAAACTCCTATTCCCATATAACCATTGTATTGGTAAATTGACATCATACAACACGGTTAGACAGCAATGAAATTCGTACGATAAAGGCAAACCCGCCGAAAGACGGGGACGCAAAGCTATAGGGGCTTAGGTGGAATACCATGATGCCAGCCAGCTGCCGAATACGACGGAAAACCTCCGTCTTATTCCATTATCAGATAAGAAGGAGGTGTTTTTGCGTTCGAAAATGTAAATTTTTGATCTTTAAGGAATAAAAACGGATTTTTTGATGTTGGAGTAACATGGATGTATTGATTTTTGATGGGTTTCTTGGCACTGCAGAGCATTAAACCATATCGCACATCTAACTGCAAAGGAGCAGTATCACATGAACAATAAGGTCAAAGTTGCGATTATTGGCAGCGGTAACATCGGGACGGATCTGCTGAAGAAGACAATGCGATCCCCTTACCTGGAGTGCACGCTGTTTGTGGGGAGAAATCCGGAATCGCGGGGAATGGTCACCGCGAGAGAGCTCGGCGTACACGTTTCCGATCAGCAAATTGACGCTTTGATAGAACATGCCTCTATGTATGATATTGTTTTCGATGCCACTACAGCGTATTCCCATATACAGCACGAGAAAATTCTCAGAGGTTTAGGGAAGTTTGTTATCGATATGACGCCATCAAAAATCGGAGCCATGTGCGTTCCTGCCGTAAATTTGCACGAATGCCTGACTCTCGACAACGTGAATATGGTTACCTGCGGAGGACAAGCCTCCGTGCCGGTGGCATATGCGGTCGGACAATCCCATAGTCAGGTTGATTATATTGAAGTTGTATCCAGCATTGCCTCCATGAGCGCCGGCCCCGGCACCAGATCCAACCTCGACGAATACATCGAAACCACCGAGGAAGCGATCAAAAAATTCTCCGGCGCCCGCCGCGCCAAAGCCATTCTGAATTTAAATCCCGCAGAGCCCTGCGTCGATATGCAAACCACCGTCTATGCCAAGGTCCATGACCCTGATCTGAATACGCTAAAAGAGCATCTGGATCGGATCATTTCCACAATCCAGGCTTATGTGCCAGGCTATCAGTTGATTATCCCTCCTTCCATTGAGGACGGAAGAGTTGTCGTTATGGTTAAGGTGGAAGGAGCCGGGGACTTCCTGCCGAAGTATGCCGGAAATCTGGATATCATTAACTGCGCAGCCATCGCCATTGCGGAAAAGTACGCCTTCAAGCTGACAGGGATCGAGAGAGGTGCGTAAGCATGACGACCGTGCTGATCAGCGATCCAACCTTAAGAGACGGCTCCCATGCCGTTCGGCACCAGTTTACCAAAGAGCAAATGCAGACTTACATGCTTGTGGCGGAGGCAGCCGGCATCCCTGTCATCGAGGTAGGCCATGGCAACGGCCTGGGGGCTTCGTCATTGCAGCTGGGGGAATCCCTGGTTTCGGATGAGGAAATCTTCATCCTGGCCTCCCAGACCCTGCGTAAAACCAAAATAGGAATCCATGTCATTCCCGGCCTGGCCACCATCCATGACCTGAAAAAGGCCATCGAGATGGGCGTGCATACGGTCAGGGTTGCCTCTCATTGTACGGAGGCCGACATCACCAAGAGACATATCGAATATACCCTGAGCCAGGGGCGGGAAGCTTATGGCGTGCTGATGATGAGCCATATGGCATCCGTCGGGCTGCTGGTGCAGGAAGCCTTGAAAATGCAGTCATACGGCGCACAAGGAGTCATCATCATGGATTCCGCCGGAGCCTATTTGCCGAATGACGTCACGGAGCGGATTGGCGCGCTCACCGCCGTATTGACGATTCCGGTCGGCTTTCATGCACATAACAACCTGGGCCATGCCGTCGCCAATTCGGTTGCCGCTCTGCAGGCAGGCGCACAAATACTGGACGCCACGATGCGGGGATTCGGAGCCGGAGCAGGTAACACCCAATTAGAGGTGCTGATTCCCGTGCTGCATAAATTGGGCTACACCACGAACATTGACCTGTCCAAGCTCCTCCAGGGTGCAAATGTAGCAGAAAAAGCATTCATAGACAAAGTGCCCACCATTAACTCCATCAGTGTGATCAGCGGATTGGCCGGTGTGTTTTCAGGCTTTGCAAAGCCTGTGGAGCGTTTATCCCAAAAATATAACGTGGATCCCCACGAAGTGTTCCTTGAGCTGGGCAGAAGAAAAATTATAGCCGGGCAGGAAGACATCATTATTGAGGTTGTCCGTGAGCTTGCCGCTTCAAAGTCCAATACTCCGATGAAAGGGTTGAATCCCATGCTGAGAGACCGTGATCAAGTCGAGGTTACTTATCCATTCCAGGGGGTCGAGAGAAGAGTCCTTGCCCATAATGAGAAACTGATGCTTGTCGAACATCTATTGGCGCATGGCTCCACTTTTCCTCTGCACAGCCATGAACATGAACAGATTTTTTACATTCTGGAGGGAAGGGTCAGGGTCACTTGTAACGGAGAGGAGTATGAAGTAAAGGCAGGGGGAAGCTTTGTCATCCCCGGAGGGTTGGAACACAGCGTCTATGCCGTCGAAGACACGGTCTCTTTGGACATTTTCACTCCGGCTCGCGAGGAATATATAATCTGATGCTCAATAAGTTGGGAAACAGGAAGGGGACACATCATGGATCTGGGTCTTAAGGGAAAAGTTGCATTGATCACCGGCGGGAGCAAAGGAATCGGCCTGGAGACGGCGGCAACACTTGCCGCCGAGGGCGCCAGGGTTGCCATATGCGCGCGCAGCGAAGAGTCGTTGGCCACGGCGGCGGCACACATTCGGGACCGGTCCGGCTCTGAGGTGCTAACGATCAAAGTTGACGTCACTACATCCGGGGACTGCGAAAAAGCGGTATCCGATACGGTAAGCCGCTTCGGACGGCTCGATATTGTGGTGAATAACGCGGGGACTGCGGCAGCGAAGCCATTTGAGCAGATCAGCAATGAGCAGTGGACCTCCGATCTGGATTTAAAGCTGCTGGCTGCTATCAGCGTATCACGGGCTGCCGTTCCGCATTTGCGGGCTGCCGGAGGCGGAGCGATCATCAATGTCACTACATCTTTGTCCAAGACACCACCAGCCTCCTCCATGCCAAGCTCCGTAAGCCGCGCTGCCGGACTGGCCTTGACGAAAGCGATGAGCCGGGACCTGGCTCCCGATCAGATCCGAGTAAATACGGTGTGCATCGGCGTGATCCGAAGCGGACAGATTGAGGAACGATGGAAACGGGAGGAGCCAGGCTTCACCTGGGAGCAATATGCACGGGATCCCCGCCATCAGATTCCGCTCGGCAGGATCGGGGATACGGACGAAGCGGCAAAAGTGATTACATTTTTGGCATCCGGGGCTGCTTCTTATGTAACAGGTACCTCCGTAAATATCGACGGCGGCTCGGGGCCTGCTTTGTAGGTAATACAAGCACACAGGGAGGGGATAGGATGTTGTACGACAGCAAGCCTGACATCGGAACACGGTACCCTGGTTCAGACGGGAATGATTCGCAGAGAGCAGCTTTTCTGAAATGGATCGAGCAAATCCTGATCGGCATCGATCGGCTTAAAGCTCATGATCATGTATATCTCATGGAGAGTAACCGCCGACAAGGTGACTTGAATGGTGAACTTATATGGTCAAGCAAAATACCGGCAGCAGGCATTCCTATGGAAGAGGTCAATCATAAGCTATTGTCACTTCTGCACTCCCTCCCCCTACATACAAGATACGAATTGACAGACACGACCCAGATGGCGAGCATCCCGGGTATTCTCGGCCTATTAACTGCTTGTCTGGTCAATGGCAGTCATGTACCGGATGCATACGGGCCGGCAGGAACGGAAGCGAAAGCCAGGGTAACAGCGATGCTGTCCAGGCTGGTCGGTTACAACAGCAGCAGCGGAGGTTATACCCCTGGGGAAGGGCAAGAGGCCATATTTACGGCTTTGCGCATCGCGATTGCCAAGCTTGCTCCTGATGCACCCCGCTCGGGAGTGCCCCGCAAGCTATATGTGCTCTGTTCGGAAGCGGCTCATGACAGCTTGCTCAGATCAATGGAAGCGGTCGGGATCGGAAGCGGTCATTTGATCCGGGTGCGTACACTGCCGGACAATTCCATGGATCTTGTGGAATTGAAGGATCAATTGATTCGTGTGATCCGCAGCGGGGGCACACCGATTTGCATTGTAGCTACAACGGGGACAAGCGATGCGATGGGGATCGACGATGTAGAGGAAATTTACCATTTAGCCGCTATTCTGTGCTCCGTTTATAACGTTCCCCGGCCGCATATCCATGCGGACTCGGTGCTCGGCGGAATCTTTGCCTTCTTTAACGGATACGATTTTGCAGCCAATCCCTTTTCCTTTGGACCGGAGACATTACACGCCCTGTACAGGATTCAGTGCAAAATGGCAAAGCTTCGCTTTGCGGATTCATTGTGTTTCGATTTTCATAAATTGGGACAGCTTCCGTATTCAAGCAGCATGCTTCTACTTAAAGACGCAAAGGATCTTCAGCTTATAGACCTAACCGCGGAAGAAACGCCCTCGAGATCCTTCGGAATCTACAGCGCACTGCTTGCTTTCGGGACTGAAGGTTATCAACAGATGCTGGGTCACCTGGTTGAAGTGAACATTGCATTCAGGAAGGCGCTGAAAATGAATATTCCCGAAGCGGTGATTGTAAATCGATTTAATCCGGGGAACATTACTTTGTTTCGCATATACCCGGGCGGCGTTTCCCGCTTCGCGGAGGAATTGAACGGGGAATGCACGAAGGACGAAGTGGAGCGTACCAATCTTCTGAACGAAAGATTATTCGAGCGATTGGGCCAGCGGAGAGAGAGAATGTCGTTTGACCATACAAAAAAATATTTATCTGTATTAACGGAAGACCAGCATACGATGCCGCTTTACGCGGCCAAACTATCCGTTATTTCACCTCATACCGGGACAGAGCATGTAGATGAGATTGTACTTTTCCTGAAGGAAATCATAGATGATGTCATCGTAACTGAACGCTGAACGAACCATCCCTACAATCGCTGTTAGCCCCAAATTCGCTATTCTCCTGCAATGTCTGATTGAAAAACCGAGAACAGGTGCAAGGTTCCCCTGTTCTCGGTTTTTTTGTTTCGGACAAAATAATCTAATCAAAAAAAACCTGCTTCCCCGCACCAGCGAGCGACCCCCTGTCGGACCGCTTCCATCGGCTCCGATTCCGACCGTGACAACGCCCATGCGACATAGCCGTCCGGACGAACGAGCGCCGTATGCACGTCGGCCCAATCAGCGGCATTCTCCGCAAGCGAAGCGAACACCGGCTTGATATGCGGATAGCGGCTCCAGTCGGCCTCTTGGATCGTTTGGTCCCCCGCAAAGTGAAGCAGCACGAAAGAACCGGAACGGAAAAATTCATACGCCTGATGAAGAGCACCTTCTTCCGTTCTCAGCTTCAAATCCCGCAGTCGGGATCCGTTCAGCGAATGGGCAGGTGCAAGCGGGTCCGATTCATAGCGGATGTTAAACGCTGAGATCTGATCAGCCAGCAATCTGTTCGTTTCCGGAATTTGCAGCAGTTCGGAGAGCAGGCTGCGCAGGTCGCCCATAGACTGCGAGAAATCAGACGCCATCAGCACCGCCTGAGCCCGGGTATTGCGAAGCAGCGCCGTGTTCACAGGCATACGTTCCTGATGATAGCTGTCCAGCAGCCCTTCCGGTGCCCAGCCCTTCAGCGCGGCCGCAAGCTTCCAGCCCAAGTTCACCGCTTCCTGCAACCCCACGTTCAACCCCTGGCCGCCGGCAGGGAGATGAATGTGCGCCGCATCCCCCGCGAGGAAGATCCGACCCTCACGGTAACGCTCCGCCTGCCGTGTCGCATTGCCGAAACGGGACAACCAGTAAGGACTGGAGATGCCGAAGTCAGCTCCGAGTATCTTTTTCAAGCCAGCACTCAGTTCTTCAAGTGTTACAGGTTCACTCTTCGGCACGGATGTCCGCTCCGGATCAACCACGATCACCCTGTGCAGCCCCGAGTTCATTGGGACGATCATCGTCCCCCCTTGCTCACTATAACGGGACAGAACGGTGGGCTTCTCCAGCTCCGTCAGCATGACGTCGCCAAGCATGGCGGTCAGCGTATCCCCGGTTCCAGTGAACGGAATGCCGGTCTGTTTGCGAACCGTGCTGCCCGCACCATCTGCACCGACCACATAAGCCGCCTGCAGTGTAAATTCGCCTTGCGGCCCAACGCCGGTGACCTCAACCACTTCCGTATGCTGACGGACCGATACGACCTCCACCTCCCGCCGGATATCCACGTCCAGGCTTTTTGCCCATTCCTCCAGCACCTCTTCAGTCTCATTCTGCGGGATAAAGAGCGTGTAATTGGACGTGGAGTCAAACACCGAGAAGTCAAGCCGGGTATCCAGCGACGCGAAATGCCCGGTGGGAATCGGTCTGCCTCTGCTTTCCAGCTTTTCTTTAAGACCACGCATATCCAACAGTTCCAGCGACCGGGGATGCAGCGTAAGCGCGCGGGAATAAGGTGTGATCTTCTTCCGCTTCTCCAGTACGCACACCTTGACTCCTGCCAGTGCGAGCTCCGACGCTACCATTACGCCTACCGGTCCCCCTCCGACAACTACCACTTGATAATCCATGCCTTCACTCCTTTTTAATCAAATTTTCAGCGGGCCAAAATAACTATATAACTGATTTGGAATTTTGTTTTTCGCAAAACTAAAATACATTCCTTTTTTGTTTTGCGCGAAACAATTTCATTGTAGCACGCCTCCTTTACCATGAGCAACCCTCTTGCATCTTAAACTAAGAATGCTGCCTTCCGGGCATTTGCTGTTCGTGCATTCGAATACAGTTGCGTAAAAAGCCCTCCAGAGTACTGGAGAGCTGGGAGAAATTCTACATTTTAGAGTGATGCGCCCTATTCAGTCTTCATAGCCAGCATAGCCCCGGTCCATGAAAAAATCCATTTCTGTATCCAAAATCGTCTCGACGGTGATTTCATCCAAATCTGCATCCGATCTGCTCAGGATATAATCCACCAGTTCATCTCCGTCTATTTCAACGTCTCCATTGACATCCGCTTGGGCATTGTTAATAAAATCCTGCTCATGCTTTAATACAAGCCTAATGCTATTGGAATCGATGTTGGTCTGTTCCGCTATGAACTGGACAAGATCCAGCTCATTCACCTTCTCACTCATTACATTTCAACTCCTCATTATGACTTGTTGGGCAAACGATCATGCATACGGGGCGTTTTGGCTGACTCCCTTATCATAGCATCCCGTCCTTCATGGCGCAGGATAAAATTAACATAACATATTACAGGAGCTTGCGCCAGCCTTACGGTTCAGCGCAAGGCTGCCGGCAGATGCAATGGGCTTAGGATGAGATAAATAAAGGCTAATTATTCCTTTAGATTTTGAATTGACCCATGGGCTGTGCTGCAGCTCCTAAACTTCAAGAGAGCCGGATCGGTTTTTGAGCGCCAGCGCCTTGGCACCACGCAAATAAGCGTAGGCCGAGATGAAGGACAGTAAAGCCATAATCATAAGCCCCCAGAAAATGTTGGAATAGGCAGTCGGGAGCGAAAGCCCTTTTTGCCATTCCATGGCGCTCGATGCGATAGCTACGCTGAATGCGCCGCTAAAAAATTGCAGCAGCTGGAAGAGACCCATGCCAGAGCCAACCTGCGATTTGGGAAGAATCCGGGAAATCTCGTTGGATACGCTGCTTGACAGCATGGTGAAGCCCAGGCTGTTCAGCAGATAGACAAACAGAATGGACAGCCATGAATTTCCGGCAAACAAGGCGAACAGGATCGTTGCGCAGAGCACCATCAGCGGCGCGTATCGCAGAATCTCCGAATTGCCATGCCGGTCGATAATGGAACCGACCTTGCGGGAAGCGACAATGGCAAGCAAGGAGCCGGGGAAGATCACCAAGCCGGCCTGGCTTGCGGTGAAATCAAAGCGATGCACCAGAATTTGCGGAATGAGAAATAAGGTAGCAAAGCTGCACAAATACGAAAGAATACCTA
This sequence comes from Paenibacillus jiangxiensis, assembly GCF_046098255.1. Taxonomy (NCBI): domain Bacteria; kingdom Bacillati; phylum Bacillota; class Bacilli; order Caryophanales; family Paenibacillaceae; genus Paenibacillus; species Paenibacillus jiangxiensis. The sequence goes on along the minus strand of NZ_JBJURI010000024.1, from coordinate 27,979 downwards.
CCAGTGATAAAGCCGTATAAGAAGCATTGGCGAACAGGGCCGGTTGGACAAACGGCTCTGAAGCAAAGCGGATGCGCAGGATAAACAGAACAAGGCCCAGAACTCCCGCCGCAAGCGCAAGCCAGGAATGGCTGGTCAGGAACAGCAGTACACCGGTCGTGCCCACAGCGATAAAGATGGCCCCTGGCGTATCAAAAACACCACGCGTCGGCGCTTCCTTCGGGATAGAAAGGTAGAAGAACGGAACAAGCACCAGGCTGATTGCGGTGATCACAAACAGATAGTTCCAGCCGAAGTAATCAACAATGGCGCCGCCGGCAACCGGACCAAGGCCAAGGCCCAGGGAAACTGCCGACATAATGAAAGCCATGGCTTTGCCGCGTCGTTCAATAGGGATATAGCGGGTGAACAGCACCATAGAGAGTGAAATCACCGCTCCGGCTCCGGCCGCTTGAAGAACGCGCATGGCCAGCAGGAACCAGAAGCTTGTGCTGAACAGTCCGCCCAATGCGGCAAGGCCCAAGGTAAGCAAACCGATTACGAGCAGCCGCCTGAGCGGTACAAAATCGGAAAGCCGGCTGTATGTAATGGAAGAAATGGCGAACATAATGGAATAACTCGTTACGATCAGGGAAGCGACCGAATCCTGGAGTCCGAACGCAGCACCTATTTCGGGCAAAGCCAAATTGAACATGGACGTATTCATGATGGCCAGAACAACGGCAAGCCCGAGCAGCAGCGTCAGCACACTTTCCTTTTTTAAATCGTCCTCTGCAGGGAGGGATGAGGTGACATCGGTTGATGCTGCCTTCATTTGATTTCACCCACTCTTTCTAATTTCTTAGTTCGATTATAATCGAACATTTGAAATATAGCATGACATCCATTAGAATGCAATTAGTGATTTTGATTTATATTTCTTTTCAAAAGGGGATAATCAGATGAAAGTGCTGTATCATCCGGGCCGGGAGGAGATTGAGCTTTCTTCCGTGTTATACGCGCTGAGCGATCCGATTCGGTTATACATTGTTTCTCTGCTTCGCCAATACGGCGAAAACCCGTGCAATTTCTTCGAGGTGCCGATTGCCAAATCCACCTTGTCCCATCACATCAGAACACTGCGCGAGGCAGGAGTGGTGTTTACGCGCAGCCAAGGGACACAACGCTTGGTTTCAGTGCGGGAGGAAGATTTGGAAGGCCGTTTTCCAGGATTGCTGGACTCCATACTGAAAGCTTATGAAGCTACAGGCCCAACCCAGCGGCCAGATGTGCAAGATTAAACAGCAGCCCAAAATACCTTTGCACCCGGCGCCGCAAGGAGCTATGATAAGAAAAAAGTCCTGAAGGAGCATGCCGTATGGGAATGACTTCCGCTATAACCGAAGGAGTACAACGCACAAGAGCGAAGCTGCGCAAGGAATTACTGCATTCCGTTTTTAATGAATTTGATGGCACCCTTATGAAGCTGGAAGAGCCCAAGCGAATGGAGAAATATCGGAAAATGTCGCAGAGCGCCTTTTCCTTCTATAGAGGGAGCGCCTATCTCTTCTATTTCGATGCAACCCGCCATTATTTCCCGTATCATACCTCCGCCGACCGTCCCACCTGGATACAGGGGGATCTTCACTTTGAAAATTTCGGGGCATTCCGGAACGAGTCGGGACAGATCGTCTATGATGTCAACGATTTTGATGAAGGCTATGTCGGTTCCTATCTGTACGATCTGCTGCGGATGTCCGTCAGCATAGCGCTGGTTGGAAGACAGCTGGGGTACAGCAGGGAAGAACAAATACAGAGCGTGTCAGACTATGTACGAGCCTATTACAAGCAAATGCATCGCTTCTCTGCCGGCAAAGACGATCCCGGGGCATTTTTCGTCGACCAGCACTCGGCCAAGGGACCGGTCAAAAAGCTGCTTCGCAAGCTGGAAAAACGCAAGCAGCAGCATTTTCTTGAAAAGGTAACCGCCTTTATGCAGAGCGAACGCGTATTTCTCGAGACGACGGAGCTGGTTGTGCCCACGAACGAGGAACAGACCGGACTGGAGAAGGCATGGCCTTTCTATCTGAACACCGTCGAAGACAGAAAGCACAACGAAGAGCACTACAACATCAAGGATATCGCCGTCAAGCACGGCTCCGGCACAGCCTCCATCGGCCTTGACCGCTTTTATGTGCTTATCGAAGGCGGCATGGAGAAGGAAGGCACAGATGATACCGTGCTGGAGGTTAAAGAAGTCCGGGTTCCCGTACCCGCATACTTCATGCCGTATTCCGAGTCCTTCTGGGAGTCGTTCAGTCATCAGGGCAAGCGGGTTACGGCTACACAGCAGGCGATGCATCATGAAGCGGATGAATATCTCGGCTTTCTTACCATTGATGGCCGCGACTTCTATGTCCGGGAAAGATCACCTTATAAAAAAAGATTGAAGCTTGAAAATATCGAAAGTACGGACGATATGAAGCAGATTGTGGCCTTGATGGGCCGCCTTACCGCCAAAATGCATGCCCGGGCAGATGCGGATGTTGCCGCCGGCATTTTGTCCTATCATAGTGAGCATGAAATCGCCAAGGCAATGGGCCCCGACAGGGATGCCTTCTGCCACCATATCACCCACTGGTCCGCAGCCTATGCGGATCAGGTGGAGGCGGATTATGAACTGTTCCTGGAATGGATCGGTTCTCAACAGCCGGAGACGGAGCAGAAAATGCCTGGAGAAGAGCAAGTCGTACAGCCGTAGGCCAAACAACACAGCAAAGAACCGCCGATATCGGCGGTTCTGCTTGATTTGTGATATTCTGCCCTGAAAATTTAATTGACCCTATTTTCATCGATCAGTGATGTCACGAAATGGCATGAAAGTTTATAATGATGCCCATTGTATGCCTTATCGGGGAATTAGCGGTCATCACCGCGTGATTCGCCACCTTTACGGCCGATCTCCTGATAAAACTCTTTACCATGAGATTTGGACGTAGCCTCACCGCCCTTTTCACCGATCTCCTGGTAAAATTCCTTGTCATGGGAGTTTGCTGTAGCTTCGCCACCCTTGCGGCCGATTTCCTGATAAAATTCTTTGTCGTGATTTCGAGCAGTGGCTTCCCCGCCCATTCGGCCTGCTTCTTCCCTACTCATTTTGCCATCTTGGTTTTGTGCCATGTTCTATCACTCCTCTGAACTTTTTTATGTGGTAGCGCCACGTTCATTTATTACCCGCCCCCCGAAGAACGAAACACAGCGGAGTGTTATCCCGAAGGCCGGGGCCCATGCTGTGCATCTAAGAGAGCATAGTTTTCACGCCTGTTGATATCGCAGCCGAGCTGTAAGATGCAAACAGGATCTTACGTCATTAATTCTATTTTTTTGAATTAAAATACTCTTTATCCACTCTCAACTGCTGTTATAAAATCCGATTAAACAAGCCTTTACCGATTTCTCCCGTTCCCTTTGATACCGCTATTCTTAAAATCTCTCCGTTTGGCAGAGTTTTTTCATCAAACGCGCATGGAGTCACGCGGCTTTAGCCTTGTGAGGAATTGCGCTCGGCATAAGGGCTACCCTCGGTAGCTCGAAAGCCGAGATCTCCATGCTTCCTCCTTCCGTCATGAAAACTTAACCATCTCCCACTGGGTCATATGCTATACTTAAATGCAGTGAAAAGAGGTGAATAGTACGTCCACCATCACAGCAAAAATCCAAATTTATGTCCCGCATGAAAATACGGAAATGCTTATCAAAACAACAAAAGCCTATCGTAAAGTATGTAATTATCTTTCCGCTATTGTATTTAAAATGAAAGAATTAAATCAGCGTACACTCAATGATTTGTATTATCGAGAACTTCGAAGTCGTTTTGGTTTGAAAAGTCAAATGGCGCAATCAGTGATCAAAACCGTCATCGCCCGCTATAAATCTGCTCAATCCAACGGGCACGATTGGAACTTGGTCAAATTCAAACGACCTGAATATGATCTGGTATGGAATCGAGATTATTCTTTGAACCATGATCGGTTTAGCGTAAACACACTGGACGGGCGAGTGAAGCTCCGCTACAAAAAACAAGGAATGCAGCACTTCTTTGATGGCACGTGGAAGTGGGGTACGGCCAAACTCGTATATAAACACAGGAAATGGTTCTTGCATATTCCCATGACCAAAGAGTTCCCCGAATTAGATTTTACGGATGTCAACCATATGGTTGGAATTGACCTCGGAATCAACTTTCTTGCCACAACCTACGACAATCATAACAAGACGACGTTTTATCCTGGACGAACGGTGAAACACAAACGAGGTCAGTATAAAGCCTTACGCAAACAACTTCAGATGAGACAAACTCCATCGGCCCGTAAACGACTCAAGGAAATCGGTTCAAGAGAAAACCGTTATGTTACGGATGTCAACCATCAAGTAACCAAGGCACTCGTTGAAACGTATCCGAAAGGCACGCTGTTTGTGATCGAAAATTTAAAGCATGTTCGTTCCGCCACTGAAAAAGTACGTGTTCGTGATCGGTATGTCTCGGTATCCTGGGCATTTCACCAGTTCCGTGAAATGTTGGAGTACAAGGCACAACTGAACGGACAGCGAGTCATCGCAGTAGATCCTAAATTTACTTCCCAAACCTGCCCGAAATGCGGATATATTGAACGGGAAAATCGGAACAAAAAGACGCATACCTTTGAATGCCGAGGCTGTCACTATCGTTCGAACGATGACCGAATTGGCGCTATGAATCTGTACCGCAAAGGAATCGAGTACATCGGTACAGTTACAGCAGGAGTATAGCTCTTGTTGTAGGGGCGAGGTCAACCGTCCTGATGTTCCAACACGCTAAGGTAGGAGCACTGTGAGGTGCGTTTGCACTACCGGTTAGGAATAAGTCTAAAAGGCTGGTGCGAAGCGCAAGCACTGTCTACGAAGTAGGCAGAGACAAGCTCGTGACTTTAGTCATGAGTTGTTGACATATCTTATCCCTGCCATTCTGTCTTACCAAAACCCAGTCATCACGTCTTAAAAAGCTTTCCAAGTCACCCCAACTAGGCATGGAACATTCGTGCTACTGACTCAATATCATCTTCCAATAGTACACGTAGAATGTACGGAGCATGTTTATGTCGATTGGGGGTATTGTAGTAACGCGAGTAATTGGCTTCATAATCTATCGCATATTCAACCAAGCTCCTGGACAATTCATATTTGAGTTCTTCTAGTGTCTCGGCGTCTGCCACAATATCATCGATTTGCTCTATTGAACCGACATATCGACCATCCTCATCTTGCTCATATTCAAAGGTCAACTCATACACGGACAGCAATTCCTTCATTTGCTGTTTCGAGAATGCCATTATGATATCTCTGTTCCGCTTGATCGCTTGAGGCTTATCTCTGACAATGGTATCAATAAAACCACCGAAATTTGCTCTTACTTCTGTAGCGTTAAGAACGGTTTGCATAATCATCCCTCCCTCGCCTCCATTGTACAGAAATATGTACACAATGTACACTATGTAGTATATTCATCTGCTTTCCCAATTATACTTGCAACGCAAAAAGAGCACCTAATACGAACCTAATACGGTGCTCACATACATAGATATAAATTTCCCAAAACAATAAATACTCCCCGCAGCTTGCTGCGGGGAATCAGCACCCCAGAGATTAAAACTTGATGACGCCCGCGGAATACAACAGCACGAGCAGCATCAGTACTGGCGCTACGTATCGCAGCATGAAGAGCCAGATGCGGAACCACGCAGCGGTCAGACCCGCCGCATCCGCCGCCTTCTTCCAGAAGTAGCCTGCGAAGAGTGTGGTGAGCAGGCCGCCCAGCGGAAGCAGAATGTTGGAAGCGATAAAGTCCATCCAGTCAAAGAATGCCTTGCCGCCAAAGGTCAGGGCAGGCACCATTCCAAGCGAGAGCGCGGAAGGAATGCCGAGAATAAAGCAGATCAGCGCCATCGTCCACACGGAGCGGGAACGGCTCCAATTCCAGCGCTCTTTGGCATAAGCTACAGGAACCTCCAGAATTGATACAGCAGAGGTTAACGCGGCAATCGCCAGCAGAACGAAAAACAATCCTCCGAACAACCAGCCCAGAGGCATTTCTGAAAATGCCGCAGGCAGGGCGATAAATACGAGCGAAGGTCCTTGTCCAGGATCAATGCCAAAGGAGAACGCCGTCGGGAAAATAATCAGGCCGGCAATCAACGCATAGATCAGGTCGCCTGCGCCGATGGCCAGCGTTGCCGTCCCCAGCGACTGGCGTTTGTCCACATAAGCTCCGTACGTAATCAAAATCCCCATACCCAGGGATAACGAGAAAAAGGCATGTCCCAAAGCAACCAGCGCGGATTCCGCGGTTAGCTTCGAAAAGTCGGGGTTCAGAAAGAAAGAAACCCCTGCACCTGCGCCCGGGAGGGTTACGGCGCGAATCATCAAGACAATCAGCAGCACAACCAGACCGGGAATGAGAACCTTGTTAAACTTCTCGATGCCTCCCGAAATGCCGCGGATGACAACCCAAACCGTAATGAGCATGGCAATCGCCTGCCATACAATCACCATAGGCCCGGACACAAAGGTGCCAAACTGACCGGCAAAGTCGTTATTCACAAACAATCTGCCGCTGAATGCAAGAATGGCATAATGAAGCGTCCAGCCTGCTACAATCACATAAAAAGACAGAATCATGGAAGGCGCGATGATCTGAAGCAGCCCCAAGCGTTCCCAGATCTTGCCGCCGCCGGCTTTGACGAAGGACGAAGCTGCACTGCCCCGCCCGCTGCGCCCGATGGCCAACTCAGCCAGAAGAACCGGCAGCCCTACCGCTATCAAACATATGATAAAGATCAGGAAGAAGGCCGCTCCTCCGTATTGTCCTGTGATGTAAGGGAACTTCCACATATTCCCCAGACCTACTGAACTGCCGATCGCCGCCAATATAAACCCGGCGGAGGAGAATCGCTCTCCTTTTCCAGACAGCTGTTTTTCTTGCTGAAAGCTCATTTATATCCCCCTAAAAAAATAAATATGGTCCATTATATACTAGCTGACACAGCAGGTCAGCAAGAAAGTTTGTGAAATCCGCGATTGAGATACAAATTGATGTTTTGTCCACCTCAGGAATATTATTTGGACATTGGGCGGTAATGATCTGGTATCACTTATACTTGATTTATTTCTCATCTTTTGCGTATAATATCCAAAAACATACACGATCATGCCCATGAAGAGCATCCAACTCGGAGGCGTTTTCGTCAAGGAGAGCCTGCAGCGAACGGAATCTCCCTAAGTTAACCGGACCCGCCCGTTACCGCGGACTAAAGTGGATTGGACAGCATGCCTGTCCGGTCAATTTGGGTGGCACCGCGAGATCAGAGCGCTCCTCGTCCCATGTGGATGAGGGCGCTTTTTTGCATTTTGCGATACCAAAACTATTATGAAGGAGTGCGGTGCCATGCTGGATATCAAATGGATCAGACAGCATCAGGAAGAAGTACAATCGGCGGCGGATCAGAAAAAAATCAAGGTTTCCGTAACGGAATTACTCAAGTGGGATGATCGGAGACGGCAGCTGCTGCAGGAGATAGAGGCGCTTCGGCAGCAGCGCAACAGGCTGAGCGGCGAGATTGCAGCCCTTATGCGAAAAAAGGACAACACAACGATAAGGCAAACACGTCAGCAGGCTAAGGAGGTTCATGCGGCACTGGATCGGCTGCAGGAAGCGTACCAGGAGGCGGAAGCACAGTTTCGGGAGCGCATGCTGCTCATCCCCAATATCGTCTCGCCCGACACACCCGCCGGCAGCTCGGATGAGGATAACGTGATGGTTAGGCGTGTGGGCGAACCGCCCCGATTCGAATTTGAATTCAAGGATCATATTACGCTCGGACGGCTCCACCGGATGATCGACATCGCCCGTGGCGTCAAAACAGCCGGAACACGCAGCTATTATCTCACCGGCAGTGGCGCTCTGCTGCATCGGGCCGTCCAGCAGCTGGCAGTTGATCTTCTGCTCGCCAAAGGGTTTCGGCTCCTTGAGGTTCCTCTCATGATGCGCACGCCGGCTATGGTGAATACCGGGTACTTCCCGCTCGGTGAAGAGCAGACCTACCGGATCGAGGGAGAGGACCAATGGTTGGCGGGAACTTCCGAGGTTCCACTCGTTGCTTATTACAGCAACGAAGTCATCGACGTTGCCGAGCCTGTACGGCTGGCCGCTGTCTCGGTCTGCTTCCGCAGCGAAACAGGCTCAGCTGGCCGTGATGTGCACGGCCTGTACAGGGTCCATCAATTTGCCAAGGTCGAGCAGGTCATACTGTGCGAGGCCAGACTGGAGACATCGGAGAAGATGTTCAAGGAAATTACAGGGCATGCGGAAGAGCTGCTGCAGATGCTCGAGCTGCCCTATCGGGTTATGGCCGTCTGTGCCGGAGACATGTCACAGAAAACCTACAAGCAGCGGGATATCGAAACCTGGATGCCGAGCCGCGGCGCTTACGGCGAGACGCACTCGTCTTCGCAGCTGCTGGATTTTCAGGCCCGCCGCTCCAACATCCGGTACCGGGATGCGGAAGACAGGCTCGTCTACTGCTATACGCTTAATAACACGGCCGTCGCCTCCCCGCGCATCCTGATCCCGCTGCTGGAAAACCATCAGATGGAGGATGGCTCGATCCGTATTCCGCAGGCGCTGCGGCCTTACATGAACGGTCAAGAGGTGCTTCGTCCTCTGGCTGAATAATTGCAGGGGCAGCAGCAATCGGAGGAAATGGCTCGTTCCCGGAGCTCCTCATGACATATGAAAGGGATGCCCAAGGTCAAGTGGACCTTGAGGCATCCCTTTTTCATTTGAGGCAGTGGACCGTGCATTTTACTGACCTCTGAAATAGTCTTCAAGAGCTTTTTGCGCACGATACTCCGCCAGATTAAAGGACTGCCACGGCACATGCAGGCCATTCATCCCGGCAAAACGCTCCCGCAGCTGATCGTTCAGCCCCGGATACTCGTCCCGGGCAAATTCGATCAGGCGCGGAACCGCATCTGCCGATAAATCCCGGAGATACTCGATATCCATATCGCCGCTTGCCCGGTAACGATCAATGTTCCGGTCCGCAATGATGGTATCCATTCCAATATAATTGATGAGTACATATGCGCATAAACCGAGCACGACATAACATTTTGCCAGCGGAATCCGAGTCATATGAATGCGGAGTGCCGCAATCAGAAGCAGCAGTCCGAGAAAGATCATAAATGCATGCACAAGAAAGCGAGTATACGTATAACCATAGGCTTCCTCGTACATAACAAGCCGGATATAAGCGGAATACAGCATGATCCCTGAGCACGCAACCAGTACATACAGCATCCCCTGATTCCACCGGTGCAGCCGGCCGGGGGCCTGCTCTCCGAGCAGCAGCACAACCAGCATCAAGACAAAATTGATGGCCGTCACCATGATCAGCTGAGCAAAGCCGCTTCTCGCGTACTCCGCGTAAGAAAGCCCATCCGGCAATACGCCTTCGCTTGCCCCGAACAGATAAGCAAACTGGGTATATACAAACAGCAGATACACCACATTCATCGTTACCAGTATGGTTGCTGTGATCACCGGAGCAAGCTTGACGCTTACCGCCTCCTCCGCCCATTCGCCCAGCTTCTGTTCAAGCCTGTCGTCCCCGGGTTCAGCTGCTTTAAGCTCTGTGGAGTACGGCTTGAAGTCCACGAACCCCCACAGATATCCGAAGAACAGCAGACAGAGCACCACGGCCCAGACCAAACGCACGCCGCCTTCTCCGAAGGTTAAATGACTTCCCAGCCAGGAAGGAACGCTGGCAAGCATATGGTCGAACATGCCGTCGGCTGAGGACAGCAGTGCCACTACGATCGTTACCAGGGGCAGCGCCACGAGCAAACCGGTCAGTATCTGGACAAGGACCCTCTTGTGCCCCTCCTCCATCCGCCCGCCTGTGGTGTTCTTCAGCATGCGGAACAACGTACCGGCATGCCGCAGGTTTTGGGGGATCAGATGGTCGATCGCATCCCACAGCAGCCGGATATCGCCCCAATCCAGCCTTCTTGCGCTGAACTTGTAGGCCATATGTACAGACACAAGGCATGGAATAACGAGCAGATTGAGTGCATAAAAAAGCGGATTATAAAACAGCACATAAGTCAGGGACAAAAGCATGACCGATGTAAACATCAGCCAGCCGAACCAGGTGAATTCACGCATCCGGTCCTTGGCGTACGCAAACATAAATCCGTACAAGCACACTGTAAACAGCGGATACGACAGACCCGGGAGATGCCCATAAAACAGATACTGATGAATGACCGCCAGTAAAAGGGCTCCAGCAAGCGCATAAAGCGGACGTTTGGGGCTCTGCAGCAGTTTATCAACCATGAAACATGACCTCCAGTATTTTCTACACCCTATTCTAGGTGATAAAATAAGAAGATAAAGAGAAGAAATAAGATGACAAACTTCCTATTTTAGGAGCCGATCAAACGATGAAGCTGTATAACCAATTTCTGCGTCTGCGGGCACAATACGGGGAAAGCGATAAAATTTCCGTAACCATGGATGAGCTTGCTGTAACCTTTGACTGCACGCATCGCAACGCGCTCAGCATTATTAATAAAATGACGCAGCACGGCTGGGTCCGCTGGACGCCGCGGCGGGGCCGTGGCAGCCGCTCGCTGCTGGAATTCCTGGTCAAGCCGGAGGAAATCGCGGCAAAATCCATGATGCAGGCCATCAACCGGCGCGACATCCGGAGAGCGATGGACCAAATTCATACCTATGCGCCGTCCGCCAGCCTGCAGGATCGGCTGCAGGGGTGGATTATGTCCTACTTCGGTGGCCATTCGGAAATCCGCCGCAACCGGCAGATTGATACGCTGCGCCTGCCGGTAAGGCAGAAGCTGTACACCGTAGACCCGCTGTATATGAATCTGTTGGCTGAGTCCTTCGTATCGAGTCACATTTTTGACGGGCTGGTCCGGAGAGACAGCCAAACCCAGCGCATTGTGCCTGGCCTGGCCCACGCCTGGGAGGTGAACGCCGAGCGTAACGTATGGACCTTCTATCTGCGCAAAGAAGTGATGTTTCATCATGGCAAAATGCTTACAGCCGAGGATGTTGTCTACACCTTTGAGCGGATGATGCGAACCTCGCAAAGAACGCTGTACAGCTTTATGTTCCGGCAAATCCAATCGGTCAGGGCCCTTAATCCCCTCACCGTAGTTCTCGAGCTGAAGGAACCGAACGAGCTGTTCCTGCCCTTCCTCTGCACCAGCAGGGCGGCCATCGTTCCGAAGGACCTGGATCAATTGGGAGAGCAGCAATTTGGTCTGAAGCCTGTCGGTACAGGGCCCTTCAGACTGACGGAAATGAGCGAGAGTCTCTGCTGCCTGGAGGTGTTCTCCCATTACTTTCAGGGCCGGCCCCATCTGGATCGTGTCGAAATCATCCACGTTCCCTGGGAGTCGGCGGATCATTCCGAGGATTCTTCATCCCCCTTCCACGTGATCCACAACCCCGCTTCCACAGAGGCGGGAGCTTGGAGCCAGATCCATTCGGATGTCACCGTACGCAAGTTCGTCACCTGCAATACGAAAAAAAACGGACCGCTCCGCAATCCGGAGGCGCGGGCCCGCATCATAACCTGCCTTCGTGGGGACGATGGTCCTCCTGCCTCAAGTGCAGCCGGAAAGGCAGAAAGCGGAGCATCAATCTCCCTGCAAATTGCCACAATTCCGCAGTACAGACAGGATGCCGACCTGATCGCAGCGCGGCTGGAGGAGGCGGGTTATGCGTGCAGCGTAGCTTCCGTACCGGTCGAGGATTTCAAGGGGGATGTCCGGCTGCAGTCGGACCTGATTCTCTTCTCGCTGATCCGCGACCGGGATGAACAGCTTCGCCTCTTCGATTTGTATTTGACAGCCGCAGAGCATGTTGAACCGCATACACGCATTGATATCGAAAAGCTGCTGCGGAAAATAAGCAATGAACGGGACGAACAGGTCCGAGCGGAGGGGCTGGCAAGGCTGGAGGCGCTGCTGATCCGCGAAAACCATCTGCACATCCTCTATGAGCGGCCGGTTCAAACCGCCTACCTGCCTTCTGTACGGGGTGTAACCTTCAACAGCCAGGGGTGGGTCGACCTCAGGCATGTGTGGTTTCCGCCAACGTCAATATAAGGAAGCCATATCGAAGACGTACTGGAATTCGGGGATTCGAGCAATAAGAAAAGAATGGTTCGTTTCCCAAATGAGAGGAATGGCTCATTCCCAGCTGGTAAAGAAAGAGCGCCGCCGGCAGCCCGGCGGCGCTTTCTTTTTTCCATATTCTTATATTGTTATCACTGCTGGTCCGCAGGAATCGTAACCTCATTTACATAATTGGTAGCCATGATCCGCGCTGCTTCCGTAGAATCGGCCGCCTGGCCCAGCGCCCACATCATCTTGGTTACCAGCGCTTCCGTAGTCATATCGTAGCCGGGGATGACGCCCTTCTCCAGCACCTTTTGCCCTACCTCATAGATGGTCAGATCTCCGCCCTCGTAAGGACACTGTGTAGTAACAGCGATGGAGATGCCATCCTTCATGAGCTGCTCGATTTTATCGATCAGGCTTCTTTCCTTGAACGGTACACCGCCGAGCCCAAAGCCTTCAATAACAATCCCCTTGTACCCCAAGGACTTAATGGCGTCAAAAATACCCGGATTGGTGCCCGGAATGAGCCGCAGCAGGAACACTTCAGCACAATAGTTGTCGTTGTACGGATGATCGACCTGCGTTGAAGGCTTGAGCCCCTCCGTATATTTCACCTTTCCATTCTCAACCAGTCCGATATAAGGATAGTTGATGCTTTCAAAAGCGTTATAGCTGCGCGTTCTGATCTTGGACGAACGGCTGCCGTTAATGATTTTACCGTTGAAGACAACGAATACACCCGCCACTTCCCCGCAGGCCGTCAGGAAAGAGTCGATCACATTTTTCTTGGAATCGCTGTTTTCAGCCAGAATGGACACCTGTGAGCCCGTGAGCACTACCGGCTTGCGCAGCGTTCCCAGCATAAAGCTGAGCGCCGAAGCCGTGTACGCCATCGTATCCGTCCCGTGCGCAATAACAATCCCGTCATACTCATCCAGGGACCTGTGCACCATGCGCGCCATCACGGCCCAATCCTCCGGCTGGGTATTGGTGCTGTCAATGCTCATCAGATTATAGGCATCAATATGACAAATTTCCCGCAATTCCGGAATCTCGGCCAAGATGCTCTCCGCAGACTGTGTCGGCGTAAGGCCATGCTCCTGATAAGAAGAAGAAATCGTTCCCCCTGTATTGATAAACAGTATTTTTTTCATGTGAATCATTTCCTTCCGCTGGTTCGTATGCAAAACCTCAACTTTTTAGAGTATACCATTCGTGAAGGAAAATATCAGAGAGGCTCCGTTCTCATTTTTTTAGAATTTCAATTTAACAAGGCTGCCTTGCATGTCAAGGCGGCTTGTTTTTGTTTTACCGGAGTTAGACAGAAACTGGAGGCCGTTCTGCCGGGTAATTTCCCTCAACAGCCGTGTATGTGCTGTCCATAAATCTGTTGTGTACAAGCCTGCTCCGGTCAAGCAGCGGGTAGTCATACAACGGCCCTTGATACACGTAATCAAATGCAGGATGGACCAGGAAATCATTCGGTGTAACCAGTCCTGACGGCCGCTCCCACAAAGGGCATCCGCTCTGCTTGAAGACATCCGCCACAAACTGGGAGCAAAAGTAAGCATTGTCCGGTTCGATGCTCTTGTGGAGCAAGACGCCCAGCAGCCCCATGAGATTATACCTGTATCTGTGCTGATGCAGCCTGAAATAATCAATGGTTTCAGTCACTCTCTCTACGATGTCCCGGGTCACCTGAATGCGGAGCAGGATGCACTCCGTGTCCGGATAACGGCTGAAGGTCCCATCGTATACATTCTCTTGCACAAACCCTGCCACCCACGGATGGGCGGCCTGCTTGCGGCCGAAGCTGAACATTTCGTTCAATCCGGCATCCAGCGCCAGAGACGCGTGATTATAGGGAGCAGCGGTAAATTGCCGGATCAGTGTCGTAAATTGCGTTCCCGTATGCGTCAGCAGTACATATAAACTATGATCTTCATGCTTTCTCTTTTTATAAAAGTACATTTTATAATCACCCCAACTCATCATTGAGGTCATTATATGTTCTCTTCAGGGACGGGCAAACGGACCAGCGGCCGGATTGGAAGCTGGACTTTAGACTAGCGTGAAGCAGGACCCGAGTGGTGTACCGTCTTTCTCAGCTTCTAAGACGCTCCGAGAACGAAACATTCCTACAATCGCTGTTGGCCCCGAATTTCTTTGAGCGATTTCTAACTGCGTAAAAAAGGTCGAGAGCAGGGAAACTTGATCCTGCTCTCGACCTTTTGTCCTTCATGGTCCTATCTTTTTGCAATTCAAAGCTGAATACTGCCGTTTACTCCCTTATGGGAAATCCTCCTGCAGAGCACCTGGACTGTAATAGGCGGGCCGTGCAGTTACTGCTGGTGCCCCTGTCCGGTTGTCCCGAAGATCGGCGAGTAGCCTGTTTTGGTCTGAGTAGCGCCCTGCGGGTAGGAAGGGCGCCCAGCGTCCTGGCCGCCTACATCTCCGTAATAGGGGCTGCCGGCAGCGCCACCCGTCACAGACCCATAACCGTTGCCGAGTTCGTTCCCACCTGCGCTAAAGCCGCTGCTATAGCCTCCGGCGGAATAACCGGTTGGTGCACCATACTGCGACTGCTGCATGCCGGTCGCAGGCTGATAGCTGCCCAGGAAGTTATGAGTCGTCTCCGTTTTCATCGTCGGCACCTGGTACAATCCCTGTTCATTGAGGAACAGGAAGACCTCATAGGCATGATCCGTGCATGCTTGCGCGCTGTTCTGCATGGCACGCCGCAGATTCGGATCAGCGCATTCGAGGGCAGCCCATGCTGCATTGCGGGCGCCGTTTTTATGACAGATCAGCATGGCCGTACCGATCTCATGATCACTCAGCGTATCATCGTTCTGCGGCGCAAAACGAGGCGGGTTATCCAGGCCATATTGAATTTGCTGATGCTGAACTCCCTGAGTATGGGCAGGAGCCGAGATTGGGGCAAACTGGCCGCCACCCCGTGTCAGCGACACCATTTCATTATAAGAATTGATCGCATCACGCTGATGACGGGCAATCATGTCACGAAGCTTCGGGTTTTTCGCCTGCTTGGCGTACAGATTACAATGCGTAATGGCATTTAATTTTTCCATCAAAATTTCATGGGTTTCCATCGTTTCATGAGCACCAAACTTCATTTGATTCTGATTCACTGTATCCACTCCTTAGTTGGTTTCACTGGATACTCTTTCCTGCAAATGAACGGATTATTCATAAATTTTTCCAGTCAAAAAATCAGCTCTGAATCGGGGACCAAAGCATTTTATATGACAAAACAAAAAGCGCCCCTGTAAAACAGAGACGCCAAGATGTTCATCGACCTGTTATGCTTCCTGTGGAGCATGCGGTCCCGGAAGGTCCGATACCTGCTCTTTGGAGCTGCCGCTCCGTGCCGAGAAGATGAGATTCAGGATGACCGCTGTCAGCGAGCCGGTTACGATGCCGCTCTGCAGCAGCATTTTACTCCACTCCGGCAGCGTATCGAACATCTGCGGCACAGCGGCCGATCCCAGACCTACAGCAATGCTGCAGGCCGCAATGAGGAGATTGCCTTCCTTGCGCAGATCAACCTCGGAAAGAATGGAGATACCCGAGGCGGCGACCGAACCAAACATCACGATCATGGCGCCGCCCAGCACCGCGTTGGGAATGACGGTCGTAAGTGCTGCCAGCTTCGGCAGCAGGCCGAGCACCACCATAATGATGCCCGCAGCCGTGATCACATTCCGCGTCTTCACACGGGTCAGCGTGATGAGCCCCACGTTTTGTGAAAACGCCGTATAAGGAAATGCATTAAAAATACCGCCCAGCACAATGGCCGCGCCCTCGGAACGAAGCCCGTTCACGATCTGCTTCTGCTCCACCTTCTGATCCGTCGCGCGGCCGACAGCCAAATACACGCCTGTGGATTCGACCATGCTGACGATATTCACGATAATCATGGTAAGCACGGCGACAATGCTGAACTCCGGCACACCGAAGTAAAATGGCTGCGCGATGCTGAACAGGGACGCCTGTCCCACGCCTGAAAAATCAACGATCCCCATAAAATAACCTGCAGCCGTTCCTGCGGCCAGTCCGACCAGCACGGATACGATGCGCAAAAAGCCTTTGCCCAAACGGTTAAACAGCAAAATGACGGCCAGCGTAATCAAGGCCAGCAGCAGGTTGTGCGGGGCTCCGAAATCCGCACTTCCCTGGCCGCCCGCGGCATTGTTCATGGCAACAGGAATCAGAGTAAGACCGATGATTGTTACAACGGTTCCTGTCACCACGGTCGGGAAGAAACGGAGCAGCTTACCGTACAGCGGGGCAAACAGCACAACAAACAGACCGGATAATATAATCGCGCCGTATGCTGTCGCCAGATTGGAGGTCGAAGCGATGGCAATGATCGGTCCCACAGCCGTAAAGGTACAGCCCAGAACCACCGGCAGGCCGCTGCCAAAATATTTGATTCGCAGTACCTGCAGCAGGGTCGCGAGACCGCAGGTGAACAAATCGGCCGCAATAAGATACGCGATTTGTGTCTCTGTCAGACCCAGCGCTCCGCCGACAATGAACGGCACGGCAATCGCGCCGGCGTACATGGCCATGACATGCTGAAATCCGAGTGCGAAAACTTTAGGTTTGCTTAACATACAACCGCCTCCTCGAAATTAATGGACGAACGACTCTTCATCAATAAACTGCACCTGTCCCGGCGACATGGCTGCGATCCGCGCCAGGGAATGTACTCGAATGCCCCTCTCCTCCAGCAGGCCGCGGCCTTCCTGGAAGCTCTTCTCAATCACGCAGCCGACCCCGGCCAGCTCCGCACCCGACTCTGCCACGATATCCGTCAGCCCCACAAGCGCCGCCCCTGTCGCCAAAAAGTCGTCCACAATCAGCACGCGGTCTTCCGGTCCCAGATACTTACGCGAAATGCTAACCTGGTAGCTCTCCCGTTTTGTGAACGAATACACCTCGGCAGAATACACCTCATCTCCCTGGGTCACGGCTTTCTTTTTCTTGGCATATACAAACGGCACCCCCAGCGCAATGCCCGCAGCCATGGCAAACTGAATTCCGCTCGCTTCAATAGTTAACACCTTGGTAATCCCCTCATCAGCGAAGATCCGCCCGAACTCCCGGCCAATCTCCAGCGCAAACCCTGTATCCACCTGATGATTCAGAAATGAATCCACCTTCAGCACTGTATCGGATAAAATCTGTCCTTCGCGCCGGATGCGCTCTTCAAGCTTTTTCATGCTTCCCGTGCACTCCTTCGTTTTTCCGTATCTTTTGCAGAAAATTAAAAAAGGACAGGTACCTTGAGCTGTTTCTCTCAAGTGAAACCTGTCCTCCCGGGTTCAGGACCTATCGAACGATCCAGCACCCAAAAAAGCCGCCGCTGCAAATTCAAATTGAATCCCCATGCGGCATGCGAGTTCACTCATAGTCGGACAATTACAGTGGTTGTCCGGTAGAAACTTTTGGGCCTTATTCCCAACATTATATGAGTTTATATGAAATTGGATGAAATTTTTCGTAAAATACTCTATGTATAGTACACGTTGTGTCATATGTTTTCAAGGAGAAAATTTATGAAAACCTTATTAAGGGAGAGTATGCGCCATGCAGCAAATTATGATCGTGGAAGACGACCCGAAGCTTGCGGAGCTTCTTGAATCTTATATCGTCAAATATGGTTACAATGTTCATCGCGTACGCGATTTTAGCCAGGTGATGGACGAGTTCCAACTGCATAAGCCAGACCTGGTGCTGCTGGATATCAATTTGCCCAGCTACGACGGATATTACTGGTGCCGCCAAATCCGCCTGACCTCTACTTGCCCGGTTCTCTTCATTTCGGCGCGCGCAGGCGAGATGGATCAGATTATGGCACTGGAAAACGGCGGCGACGATTATATTACCAAGCCTTTTAACTACGGGGTGGTGATGGCCAAAATCCGCAGTCAGCTGCGCCGGGCCTATGGGGAGTACGCCTCCGGTCCTCAAGAGAGAGTGCTGCAGGTGGAGGGTCTTGTGCTGCTTCCGGAAAGGCTGGAACTCAAGCTGGGAACGGAGCAGGTGACGCTCACCAAAAAAGAAGCGGATATTATGGAAAGCCTGATGGAGCGTTATCCAAGGGTATCGAGCCGGGACGCCCTGCTGGAGAAGCTGTGGGACGATCAATCCTATGTAGACGAAAATACGCTGAACGTCAACATTACACGGGTTCGCAAAAAGCTGCAGGAGCTGGGTATTGAAGAAGCGGTTGAGACCGTCAGAGGAACAGGTTACAAGCTGAACGTCACCTGGGACGGGGGGGAGAACCTGTGAAGCTCTTTTTCCGCGAGCATGCCCTGCTCATTGTCGTACAGTTCGTGCAGTTCGCCTTGATGCTCTCCATCTATCGGCTGGAGGGCTACCGCCAGCTGAGGCCTGCGTTATACTCCGTTTTTCTGGGCTTCTTTCTGCTCGGGTGTTATCTGGTCTACCATTACATCAGCCGCCGCCGTTATTTTCAACGGCTGAACGCTCCCCTTGAATCGTTGGACGCTTCCTTTGAAAAAATGGAGACCGCCCCTGTATCCGAGGCGCTGCAGGAGCTGCTGCGCGAACAGTACCGGCATTATCAGGAGCAGCTGATTAAGGCCAAGCGGGAGCAGGATCAGCATCTGACCTTTATGGATCAGTGGGTTCATCAGATGAAGACGCCGCTGTCGGTCATTGAGCTTACCGTGCAGAATGTGGACGAGCCGGAATTCGCCAGCATCCGCGAAGAGCTCGAACAGCTGCGCAGCGGCCTCAATACCGTACTGTACATGGCGCGGCTGCGCACCTTCGAGCAGGATTTTCACGTTAAAGCGGTATGGCTCTCCAAAATGATCAGCGAAGTGCTGAATGATAACAAACGGCTGTTCATCCGCAATCAGGTATACCCGGAGGTCATTACGATCGAGCCGGACATCACCGCCGAGTCGGATGAGAAATGGTTGTTCTTCATGATTTCCCAGATCGTCATCAATGCCGTGAAATACTCTGCAGGCTCAGGGGAAAAAGTGACGATCTCTTCTTATTCGCGCGGGACGG
Source organism: Paenibacillus jiangxiensis (assembly GCF_046098255.1). NCBI lineage: Bacteria > Bacillati > Bacillota > Bacilli > Caryophanales > Paenibacillaceae > Paenibacillus > Paenibacillus jiangxiensis. The sequence goes on along the minus strand of NZ_JBJURI010000024.1, from coordinate 8,677 downwards.
AAGCCGTCATTGAAATTTGTGACCGCGGGGTCGGCATTCCCGTCTCAGATATCAAGCGGGTGTTCGATCCATTTTTTACGGGGGATAACGGCCGGGGATTCCGGGAATCGACAGGAATGGGACTTTATCTTGTCAAAGAAGCCGCAAACCGCCTTGGGCACCGGATTGAGCTTGAATCACAAGTTGGCACAGGCACGACAGTTCGCATTGTTTTTTCCTCCTACCAGCTGCGTCCGGACACAAACCTTACATCCATGTAAGCAAAGTGAAAGGGAAATCGATAGATGACGCTTCGAGCGGCGGACTATACTGGTCACAGATTAGGAAGGCATTTTGAAGGGAGATCTGCACATGCTGAATGTGAACCAGGTATCTAAAATTTATGAGGGCAAGGTAGCCTACCGCGCTTTGACCGATATCAGCTTTACCATCGAGGACGGGGAGTTCGTCGGGATTATGGGTCCGTCCGGCAGCGGTAAAACAACCCTGCTCAATATGATCGCGACCATTGACGAGCCAACCACCGGAGAAATTCTGATTGACGGGCGGAATATCACCAAGCTTTCCAAAAATAAGCTGGCCGAATTTCGCCGCCGTGAGCTCGGCTTCGTCTTTCAGGACTTCAATCTCCTGCATACCCTGACGGTCGAGGAGAACATCGTTCTGCCCCTAACGCTGGACGGCAAAGGGGTGAAGGAAATGAAGGTCCGGGCACAGGCGATCGCCGAAAAGCTGGGCATTACAGCCATTATGAACAAACGCACCTACGAAATATCAGGCGGGCAGGCTCAGCGGGCTGCCATTGCCAGGGCAATGATTCACTCTCCCAAGCTTGTGCTTGCGGATGAACCGACCGGCAATCTGGACTCTAAGGCCGCCAAGGACGTGATGCAGATGCTGGAGAGAATCAACGCTGAGCAGCGGGCCACCATGATGCTGGTTACTCATGACGCAGTCGCGGCCAGCTACTGCCACCGGGTCATTTTCATCCGTGACGGCAAGTTGTATACCGAGATTAACCGGGGTGACAACCGGCAGACCTTTTTCCAGAAAATCATCGACACCTTGTCACTGTTAGGGGGACACGCCAATGACGTTTCGCCAGTTCGCGTTTAACAATGTCGCCCGCAACAAAAGGCTCTATGCCGCTTATTTTCTGAGCAGTCTGTTCACGGTGATGGTGTTTTTCACCTTTTCGATCTTTGCCTATCACCCGATGCTCGGTCCGGAAAACGTTCATTCAAGCGCAGGTAATGCACTCTCTGTCTCCAAGTGGATCATCTACGTATTTTCATTCTTTTTTGTGCTCTATTCCATGAGCGCATTTCTGCAATCGCGGAAACGGGAATTCGGACTGCTGATGCTGCAGGGTATGTCCATCGGCCAGCTGCGCCGGATGGTTTTCCTCGAGAATATGATGATTGGCTCGGCAGCCACAGCCGGCGGGATCGGACTGGGCCTTGTATTCGCCAAAGCCGTGCTTCTTCTGGGAGAAAATGTTCTGTATATTGAAGACCGGCTCGCGTTTTATTTCCCGCTTAAAGCCATTGAGATGACCGTGCTTTCGTTTCTGATTCTGTTTGTTTTAATCTCGTTTTTTATCTCTGCCGTGCTGCGGAGTGGAAAGCTGGTCACGCTGATCAAGGGGAGCAAAATTTCCAAGGGAGAGCCGAAGGCTTCTGTCGTGCTTTCTCTCATCGTGGTGCTGCTTCTGGCCGTCAGCTATACTTTGTCCTTGCTGGCTAAAGGAGCGATGGTGGTTGTACTGCTGTTCCCCGTGGTCATCATGGTATGCGTTGCCACCTATCTGCTGTTTACCCAGCTGAGCGTTTATGTCATACGATTGTTGAAAGGCCGGGAGTCCATCTTCTGGCGAAAAACGAATATGTTGCTGCTGTCCGATCTCGCTTACCGGATGAAGGACAATGCGCGCACCTTTTTCCTTGTCTCCATCATTTCGACGGTCGCTTTCTGCTCGATCGGGTCGCTGTACGGGTTCAGAACCGTTCTGCTCGAACCGCTGACAAAAAGTAATCCTTATCTGATCAGCCTGAATTCCACCGCATCCAACCCGGAAGAAGACCGGCAGGTGCAGATGATCGATCAAGAGCTGTCCAAGGCGAACGTAAAGGCTGTTCCCATGGAAGCTTCGCTAACCTATTACCAAGTTAAAGGTGATAAAAGGCCAACGCTGATCATCAGCCAATCCGAATACAACCGGCTGGCTGACGGGCTGCAGATGGAGCCGATTCAACTGAAGAAGGGCGAAGCCGCGGCTGTAGGATATTGGGTCCCCGGCGCTGTGATGTCGGATCAACAGCCTGATTCGGACTACAAGCTTGCTTCCGGTGTGACGCTTCACGCCGACCGCCAGGTGCCATCGACTATTTTGCCGGAAAACAAGGCCTCACTTGTATTGACGGATGAAGCGTATCGGCAGCTTGGTCAGCCTGATGAAATCCGGCAACTGCATGTCTGGATCGGTGCGGAAGGGCAGCCGGGAGCGGTTGAAGCGGGAGAGAAGTTGACAGAACTGCTCCCATATTCCGATGAATATCGTTTCATCGCCAAGGACTACCAGCTGAGAGCTTCGATTCAGGGATATGCCCCGCTGCTGTTCATCGGTTTGTTCGTTGGTGTGGTATTCTTTGTCTCGGCGGGCAGTTTTCTTTATTTCAGGCTGTACAGCGATCTGGACGGCGATAAGGAGAAGTTCCGCTCCATTTCCAAGCTGGGCCTGAGTGAAAAAGAGCTGACCCGGGTGCTGACCCGGCAGATTTCGCTGCTCTTCTTCGCGCCGATTGTGGTCGCATTGATTCACGGAGCAGTAGCGCTCACGGCCCTGTCGAATATGTTTTCATATTCGCTGTTCCGCGAGTCGGCCGCCGTGCTCGGCGTGTTCTTCCTGATTCAGGTAATCTATTTTGTTATTGTAAGGTTCTTTTATATCAAGCAGGTGAAGGCGGCGCTATGATGGCTGCTTTTGTCTGAATAAATAGTGACCCACGAAGTTGCATGTGTAATTGTAAAGATCTCCATGTGCAGTTGTAGAAGTCTACATGGCGATGCTGGACACATCACGGCTATCCCAGACAAAGGCCGGTGGGCAACCACGGTGAGATTTTCATACTGCTGACGAAGAACCACCGGATGGCTGCTAACCTATTCCCGGTGGTTTTTCTTATCACGCCGTCGTTTTCGGATTTCCCGCAGAGTATTCAGGCCAGTGAAAATACTGACAAGCTTTAGCGGACCGTCCCTTAGACCATCCTCGATAACTTATGAGTGGTCCCGATCGTTGTGTCATTTTGTTACTTCTTATTAAGACCCTCAGCATAGATAGCCATCGCATCACGCATGAACGCGGCTAAGCCTTCACCGAAGCGGTCAGTATTGTTTCGAAAACGTTCATCCTCCACGTACATTTCGCCCAGCCCTTTAAAAGCTTCCGGGGTATAATTCCCGAACCGGGTAATAAAGCTGTACCACTCCCCAATGGCCTTCTGCGCCTCGGCAGAATCCGGGGCACCTGCCCGGAGCACGGCGAGTTTTCGGTAAATGGCATTCGTCTCCTCAGCCAAAGCGGTCTGCTCTTCCTTGTTCAGACCTGCCACAGTCTCATTTGCTTTATTCACCGCATCATCTCCCCATCGCTCACGCGCTTCCTGTTCATAGGGATTACTGCTAAAATCAAATCCTTCGAATTTCTCACGATTCGTCATTTCGATCTCCCCTTTTGCATGTTGTATTGTCTTGTCGATCATAGTGATCATTTTATCCAGGCGGCTCCGCTTCTCAAGCAGCATCCTGCGCTGCAGCTCCAACGCCTCTTCCCGGTTGAAATCCGGACTATCCAGAATCTGCTTAATCCGTTCCAGCGAAAATCCAAGCTCTTTGAAAAACAGAATCTGCTGCAGCCGCTCCAGATTTGCCTCTGAGTAGAGACGGTAACCGGATTCAGTAATGGTATTGGGAACAAGCAAGCCGATCTCATCATAATGATGAAGCGTGCGCACACTGATTCCAGCCAGCTCCGCCGTCTCTTTTACTCTTGTCAGCATTTCGCCACCTCCTTTCACAGGACACTATAAGGGCTCACGGAACGTGAGAGTCAACACCGGAAATATTTAACCCCCTCACATCGAATGGATGGAAGGGGGCTATTGAGGAAGATTAATACTTTGAGCCGTTTTCAGGATTTCATGCAATCTTTCTTGAATAAAGACCTCCATCCTTCAATCAACTCCTTAGGTGGCTTTGAAAAATGACTCATATCCACCTTCTCTTTTATAATCGCGATTTCTACAGCCAAAACTGCTTCCCGCTTGCTTTCGTCACGTGGGCGTGTATCGGGCTCCGAAGGTATAACAGAATCCCTCATGAAAAATCTTCTACGATCTTCTGTTTTATCCAACAGTTCATTGAGAGACCTCACAACACTTCCCCCCTCACTAAATTTAGAAAGACCGGCTGCAAACATATTATGATACAATCGGGGTGAATTTTCAAAGCTGAATGGGATTAACTCTTCGTGGCTGGTACAATAGAGGCAACAACCTCAAGGAAAGGTTTGTGAGCCATTATGCTCCGTTTAAATATGATCAGAACGGGATTTTTGCTCGGTATCTCGCTAATTCTGGCTGCCATCATTTATTTCTTCGCCGCCAACTGGGGTGGTCTGGACAGGATCGCTAAAATTTTGCTTTCCGCCGGGCTGCTTGTACTCTTTTACGGCATATCTGCCGCCCTGGCGCGTGTTCGAAGGCCGTTTGTACAACGTGCCTTTCTCTCCAATACATTTCTGCTGGCAGGCTGCATTGCCTTCGGCGCTTCTGTGGCGCTGCTCGGACAGCTGTATAACTGGCATGTTGACAGCTTTTGGCTGTATCTGATCTGGTCGGTCCCTGCCGTGTTGTTCGCCTGGATTACCCGCTACAGCCCATTTTATGTGATCGCTTATATACTGCTGCATCTGGCTTTATGGTTTTATTTTTTTCCGGCAGCCTCGTCCTACTTCTACAGTGACCGGGCTGTGATGTGCATTGGACTGCTGTTTGCGGCCATCAATCTGGCGGTGCTCCTGCTGACGTACACCGGACGGTTAATATCCGCACCGTTAAAACACATAAGCTTTATCGTATTTCATCTTTCACTGCTGCTGCTCACAAGTGTGTTCGGACACAGTATGGAGGACACGCTGGTGAACCTCATCTGGGCTGCTGCGATTTTGGCCGGGTTTTATATCTTTATCCGGGTCACGCTGAATAAAACCTTTCTGACGCTCAATGCGCTCGCTGCCTCTGCTTTCGTTGTAACCAAGTTCATTGAGCTTGCCTTCAGCTACTTTTCGGCTCTCTTTTATGTGTGGGGCCTGGTCTTTGTCGCGCTGCTCCTGACGGCCAATGTCCTGTTCTTTCGTTATCTGAAGCGGCTGGGAAATCGGACGGCATACAAGCTCGAGGAGAGCGAAGGACAGTCCTTTGAGGATGAGGAGGCCAAGGACGAGCCTGGCAGCGAGATTGTAAGCAGGGCTGTGAGCAGATTGATTCAAATCATAGGTGTCCTGATAGGTAGCATCTCGCTCATCGGGCTTGTGTTTCTGGCTTCGGGCAGGACCGATCCTGAGCAGACATTGTATGGCTTGTCACTGGTATTCACCATCCCGATGATTGCAGTCTCCCGGATACATCCGGTGATCCGCTATACACTACTGTCCATTGGTTACGTCGCAGGAATTATCTCCATTATGCTAATGGACCGCTGGGGATTAACAGTCCTGCTGTGTCTGGTGTTTGCCGCAGGCTGGCTGCGGACGGCAGGACGTGTGCAGTTGTTCTGGTCCCATGCTCTGCTGAACCTGGGTCTTGGTCTGCTGCTGACGCAGCTTCTGAACGCCCCGGGACAGCAGTTGTGGATCACTCTGCTGATTCTCGCCGTGCTGAATGGAATGCTGTATGCCGCTGTCCCGCGAATCCGTAAGGATTCCCCGCCGATCAGGGAACACGCTCTGTTCTATACTTTGTTCTTCCTGCTATGGATAGCCTTTTTCGAGGATATGACCGTTTACATGCACGCTCTGTCTAGCATCCTGTATTTTGTTTTGGTCACCTCGTGTGTCTTTCACTTTATTCGCAGGCACCGGACATGTAAGGCCGTGATCAGCCTTGTGTACTGGTTCGCCTTTATTGCCTATCAATATTACGATCTGCTGTGGACGCTGCTTCACAAATCGGTAACACTGGCACTGGTTGGACTCGTGATTTTAACGGTCACTTTCCTCATTGCTCGCCGCGAGCGGCTGCAGGAGCCAGAGTCAAGCGTCACCCTCATCCGGTCTGCTCCCCTGCTGATCGCTCTGGTCATTGTATTCCAGTTCTGCTTCATCGGCCTGCAGGCCGCAGGAAGCGAGAAGCTGCTGCGAGAGAGCTCATCCGTCAAGCTGGAACTGGCTCCGGTCGATCCCCGCTCTCTGCTGCAGGGAGACTATGTTGTACTGAATTACACGATTTCAACTCCGTCGGAAAGCGCAGAACTGCAGGACAATTCCGGCAGCCGCAGTAAAGTCAGAGTGGTGCTGGCACCTGACCGCGATGGTGTTCATCGGTTCAGCCGTTTCTACAATGACGGGGAACCGCTGGCTGCCGGTGAGATTGTGATTAACGGGCGGCTTAACGGATACGGCTCCATTTACTATGGGATTGAACATTATTTTGTCCCCGAAGGCACCGGACTTGAGGTCGAGCAGAACGCCCGCTATGCCTATGTACGCATCAGCCGTAAAGGCGATGCTCTGCTGGAGCGGCTGGCCAGCGAATAGAACTATTAAGGGAAGGCTATCACCTTCCCTTGTTCCGTGTTTATCAGCCTCTTAATTAAGCAGCCCCTTACGCAGGATTTCGATGATGGAGGAAGCCTTCTCCAAACGGTCATCCGAGTTTCGTATGATAAGATCACACTGGGACAGCTGCTCAATCTCCCGCTCGAAGCCCGCCATGCGGCGCTCCAGCTCTTCCGCTGACGCTCCACGCTCCTGCAGCCTCCGCCTGCATTCTTCCGGGCCGACAGACACGCCCACCAGCAGCGTCTGTGCAGGGAACATGGCCTTGATCGCTGCAGCTCCCTGCGCTTCCATGACCGTCGACATGGGCGCCCCTCCCTCGATAATATCCTGAATAGACTGTATGGAAGTTCCGTAATAGTTCCCTTTATATTCATTCATTTCGATCATCAGCCCGCTGCGGAACATCTCCTCCAGCCGCTCCCGCGTCGCAAAATGATAGTCACGCCCGCTCACCTCACCCGGCCGGGGCGCTCTGGATGTCCAGGTCACAACCCGGGGCAGTCCGAGCAGGGCTTGAAGCGTGCTTTTGCCCGAAGCGCTTGGGCCTTGAAATACAATTAGAGAAATAGACATAGGTGCCTCCAATATCGGTTGAATTCATTCAGGATCACTGGTATGAACAAAATATTAATTATAGCGCCGATAGGCCTGATTGGGGAACACACAGAATTCCTCTCCCGTTAAAATTTCATTATTTTGCCGAAAATCACCGCGTTTAGCGGAAGTTTTTCTTGAGGCTATGGAATTGTTCAGCTCCACTGAAAACTTGTAACTCAACTTTCGCAGAGCACAAATCCAATTAAACCCTTCTAGCTGCTGGGTTCTGAGGAATTCGAATCCCCTCCTTGCAAGTTTGCCGATTTCATGCTGTGAAAGTTAAGGCTTGACAGTCAAACCACCTGTCGACCGTGGCAAGGCATGTGAACTCGCTGCTCGGGAGCTTTGCACGATTATCCCATTGGATCAGGTAAAGAAAAACAGAAAACCGGGAACCAAAAATATACTTTAGGCACGTTAAAGAAAATAACGGATCAAGTGAGGCACGAAAATGCCTGTTGTTACGCTATTCAGGGCAATCGAAGGGGTCTATTATTTTTTTATCGTGCCTTATGGGCAAGCAGATCGGTTCGAGATTATGAGGCGATCTTAGGAAAAAGCAGAGCGTTTAGGTGATGTAAATCAGACCGAGAGAGAAGGAGGGAGCGGAGCAAAGCCCTGAAAAAACAAAAGACCCTGGCCCTCGTTGCCGCTGATTTTTCCGATGTCCTCGTTCAAGCACTGTGATCAGGACGCAGCCGCAAGAGGCTGAACCGGTTGGCGCGCGATCAGTCGGCGGTAAGGGATCGCCGGAATCGCCACGCCCATGTACAACAACTTCTGCCACATCGGTTCTTCCGCTCCGGGCAGGCGCAGTCGTCGGCGTACGGTGTACTCATTGAGGTACGCCTGCAGATGTTTTGTTCCCAATGCAATATATGTACGCTTCAGCGATGTCCACGCCTCGCTCACGACTTTCCGCAAGGGTCTATACAGCCGATAGGCTTGAGGGAACGATTGTACCCCCGATGCACGGACATCTACCTGTTCATGGATGAACACAGCGAGTTCGAATCGCTTCGCTCCGTTCCCATCTCCCCTCATCTGCGGGACCAGACGGATTTTGACCTGCTCCGGCTCGCCCGACTCCGTGACCGTGCATCCCGCTACGACTGCCGAAGCATGCGGATGAGGAAACTGTGGCCGGGCCGGATTACGTCCATACAGGTCGCTGTTCACCTTCACGTCTCCGCAGAGCAGCTCCCGGGCATCGAACTCCCCGATGGCATGGCGGATTTT
>NZ_JBJURI010000023.1:0-128272 GCF_046098255.1 Paenibacillus jiangxiensis | reverse complement strand
TAGGCTGGGGGTGGAAGTGCAGCAATGCATGGAGCTGACCAGTACTAATCGGTCGAGGGCTTATCCTAATGAATAAAGCGCAATGACGTTTCGGATCCGGTTTTCAGGGTGTAAGCAATAGGCATGCGGCTCAAGTGGTTGAGATGTCTGATTGGTTACATACGGCATTTGGCGATGCTGTTCCCTGAACTTAAGAGTAGTTGAAATGTTCCCTGATAGCTCAGTTGGTAGAGCACTCGACTGTTAATCGAGTTGTCACAGGTTCGAGTCCTGTTCGGGGAGCCATTTGGAGAGGTGTCCGAGTTGGTCGAAGGAGCACGATTGGAAATCGTGTAGGCGCCAAAAGCGTCTCGAGGGTTCGAATCCCTCTCTCTCCGTTCTGATTTATCTGACTTTCCATTCTTTAAAGCATGGCCCGTTGGTCAAGGGGTTAAGACACCTCCCTTTCACGGAGGTAACAGGGGTTCGAATCCCCTACGGGTCATATTTTTAACTCATTTTGAGAAAAATGCTTATTGATCTGCAATATGTAAATGTGATATGATCTAATAAGTGTTCTAAGATGGAGGCTTAGCTCAGCTGGGAGAGCATCTGCCTTACAAGCAGAGGGTCGGGGGTTCGATCCCCTCAGCCTCCACCATCTTTAATATCGCGGGGTGGAGCAGTTCGGTAGCTCGTCGGGCTCATAACCCGAAGGTCGCAGGTTCAAATCCTGCCCCCGCAATTGCTTTCAATTAAAGAAAGTGCCTCTGGAACCGTGGTGTAGAGGCCTAACATGCCTGCCTGTCACGCAGGAGATCGCGGGTTCGAATCCCGTCGGTTCCGCCATTTTTATTACTTACGCAGAATTTTATGAGGCTCGGTAGCTCAGTCGGTAGAGCAGAGGACTGAAAATCCTCGTGTCGGCGGTTCGATTCCGTCCCGAGCCACTTTACAACTAAATATGCCGGTGTAGCTCAATTGGTAGAGCAACTGACTTGTAATCAGTAGGTTGGGGGTTCAAGTCCTCTCGCCGGCACCATTCTGGAGGCTTAGCGAAGTGGCCAAACGCAGCAGACTGTAAATCTGTTCTCTTACGAGTTCGGTGGTTCGAATCCATCAGCCTCCACCAGTTATAGGGGCATAGTTTAAAGGTAGAACAGCGGTCTCCAAAACCGTTAGTGTGGGTTCAATTCCTGCTGCCCCTGCCATATTTTTTTGTTTTGGCGGTCGTGGCGAAGGGGTTAACGCACCGGATTGTGGCTCCGGCATTCGTGGGTTCAAGTCCCATCGATCGCCCTTTTACATAATGGGGATTAGCCAAGCGGTAAGGCAACGGACTTTGACTCCGTCATGCATAGGTTCGAATCCTATATCCCCAGCCATTTATATGCGGACGTGGCTCAGCGGTAGAGCATCGCCTTGCCAAGGCGAGGGTCGCGGGTTCGATTCCCGTCGTCCGCTCCATAAAGATGTGGCGCCATAGCCAAGTGGTAAGGCACAGCTCTGCAAAAGCTTTATCCCCAGTTCGAATCTGGGTGGCGCCTCCATAACAATTTAATGTGCCGGTGTGGCGGAATGGCAGACGCGCTCGACTCAAAATCGAGTGGGGAGACCCGTGGAGGTTCGAGTCCTCTCACCGGTACCACATTAATCAATGTTAGTTCATTAGAGATCTTCTCTGATGAACTTTTTTATATTTTGATGACCTCATTCATTGTATTTGCTGAAGATACTTTGGAGCTGAACTCCAGGTGAGAATAAATGTTAGCAGTGGTGGAATAATCACTGTGGCCTAACCACTCCTGAACTTCTTTCATACTGACTCCATTGCTTAAAAGCAAAGTAGCGCAACTATGACGTAGATCGTGAAAACGGATGTGTCGCATGCCATTTTTTTTGAGAACAAGAGCAAAGTGCTGAGTGACATAATTCGGTTTGATTCGATTTCCGATCTCATCAGCGTAGATATAGCCCTTGTAATCCGTACAGTACGATTTTTTTGCAACCTGCCTGTTTAGCTCTTGCTGCTGCTTTAAACGCACTAGAAGGTCGTAGAAGGCGTCGACAAGGGGGAGTGTACGGCGACTCGATTTGTTCTTTGTACGATCTTTTTCAATCGTAATTAGTTTTCCATCGAATGAACCAGTCGTAACGGTATGTTTGATTGAAATGGTTTTATTGATCAGATCAATCGCCGGCCATTTCAATCCAATGACTTCACTTCGTCTAAGGCCATAAAAGGCACCTAAAATAATGGTAGGTTCAATTTTTGTTCCTTTTACATTCCCAAGCAGCTGATTGACTTCATCTGCGGTGTAAGAGCTGCCGTGAAAGGGATCTTTCTTTGGGCGAATGACCTTGTCAGCCGGATTAGAAAGAATACGCTCTGTTATAAAAGCGTGCTGAAGTGCGGAGCGAATATTCGCGTGATAATGAATGACTGTGTTAGCCGAGACCTTTCGTTCCTTGAGACAATAGGTGTAGAAGTTCTGAATGTGATGGGGTCTCAATCCTTGTAGTGTAATGGCTTTTTCAAGGAAGTATGGGACGATCCGTTTCTTCACAGCATTTGCGTATGAAATATACGTAATCTCTTCAATACTGGGTTTTACAGCTTCTAACCATTCCAACATATAATCCGCAAATAAAGTAAGATCAATCTCTCCTGATTCCTCAATGACTTCTTCGATCTCAGATTCAACAGGTACAGGAATGACTTCTTGTTCTTTGATTTCTTCCTCATCTTGATTGCTCTCGGGTTGGAAATTTCTGCGAGCATCAATGAGCAACGATTCAGCTTTTTTCTTATTCCCTTTAACGGGTAAACCTGTTGCAATCCACTTGGGTTTTCGTTTTCCCTCCTCGTTTTTATAATTTAAGACGATGAAAAATATCCTTTTTTTTCTTGTAGGTGGCCTGCAACCATGTTTGTACTCCTCCTTGGTTACAGCACCGATCCCACCATTGACACTTTAAATATAACATAGTAGAATTAGTAATTAAATGCGTTAAAGCGTCAGTGTGCTGAATCGGCTGTTCTATTATGATACCATGAAGATAGGTGGCGATATGAACCTTAGGAATTTTATAAGCTCTGCCAATTCTGAAATGTTTAATTCAGCAGCCTTGCAAAAGCTTGTATCCTGTCTTTGTGCTGATTCCTCCAAGCATTTCACACATCTGAACCACATTTACGATATCCGGATAATCTTGGAACATTTGCAGATATGTGTTTAAGGTTACGGATGGAACGTTGACCTCATCGTGCAATTAACTTGCCTCCCTTCAAAAATAAATATGTATAAATAAACCAGTTTCAAGTTGCGGGTGGTTAGCCCACACATAACTTTGTGACAAAGTTCCCCCTCATCCGAGCGGGCTGCCCCCAATGCAGTGACGCTGGCCGGGCAGAAGTATCATGATAACTTCTTGCGGACCTTGGCGATCAACCCACCAAAGGTTGATTGGATACAGATAAGATCGCTCGAATCCATGCTTGCTAAGCCACAGACTGTCCTGGCGTATCCGCTATCCTCGCTTCCTGCTATCACAGGCACAAGAAGAACGTACTTGAAACGGGTGCTATTTAGTTTTCAACGTGCAGGATTAAAGGATACAAGCATATGCTTGTATCTTATAGTTGGGCAAAGCGAGCTGTGGGACCGCCTTGGGCTGCAAGCCTACGCGGCGATTCGCCAGCGAATCGATCTGCAATGCAAGCTGGCTCATTTCGACCCCGGCGCGTACATCGCCCGGCACATGAGCTACGCCGGTGCCGAGCACGACGTGTTTACAGAGGCGGCGATCGACGATGTGTTCCGCTTCTCCAGCGGCGCCGCGCGCCTGATCAACAAGGTCTGCACGCACAGCCTCTTCTACGGCTCGCAGAACAAACATCGCATCATTGACGATCATATGATCAAACGCGTCATCCAGGGAGAATTGTCATGATTCTCCCTTTCTTCACACCATAGACCGGACAGCTTGGCCGTCACCAGCAGGACAACTTACGCCGTCAACCGCCGGTCATTATGTATTAGCAGTAACACTCCCAAACAGTAGCCGATTAGCTGAAATTGACGATGTCCGGTATCCAGAAGACGGGCCGCATAGTCGTCAGCCAGTCGTTCGATCAGTCCGTCAATGCTCCTGGTCTCAATAGCGCTCTACATCCGCAATCGTAATGCCAACAACTGGTCCCAGCCCTTGTTCATCCAGGTGTCGAAGCAGCAAATGGAAGCAGTTTATTGTTCCCAGACCTATACATGGAATACCACATGAAGCGGACCAGATTCCCCGCCGCCATAATAAGTGAACACTGCGTTGCTGCCAGTATTCAGTTGGGGCAGGACTTCGCTCAACGTTCCCCCCATCTCTGTTTCATGCTTCATAGAATCGCCCTTGAAACCGTCAGTTTGGCTAATTGTATTATTTTTTACGTATGAGGCAACAAAATCAGTGAGCTCTGCTACTGTTGGATCGTTCAACATTTGCCGCAGAAAGGCATCAAACGGAATGGACTGACCGTCACAAGCATAATTACTCAATCGCGCAGCTTCCCGTCAACCTGAGCCATGATTAGTGAATTCGCACCATGTTATGTGGAGGGCCCCCTGCCTATTGATAATAAGGGACGGAATCCGCTAAATAATCATGCCCTGTCTTGACGCCGGGCCGGAGCAGCCGTATGGTACAAGTGACAAGAACTGACAATCATAGGGAGATACATGCTCAAGAAGGGGGAACTATGAATACATTCACAGCCTATGGCCGGCAGCTCCGGCGGCAGATCGCCGGCAGGTATTACCGGATATCCATCAAACAGAGGATTCTGTTCTCGTTCATCGTGCTGATTACGCTGTCCATCAGTGCAATGGGCACCTTCTCGTATTGGATTGCCGCGCAGGAGATCGAGGATAATGCCTACGCCGGCAGCCGGGAAACTGTAAGCAAGACGGCACAGCTTCTGGATTCCCGCTTAAATGATGTAGCGCTGTCCGTGCAGTCCCTGATGCTGAGTGATGCGTACCGCAAGATGATGATGGATGTACTGAGCCATGAGGTCTCTAATTATTATGTACATCTGTCCGATCTGCAGTATGTCCTCTCGCAGGCAACGTTCAATCAGCCGATCATTGAGAATGTGCTGATCGTTACCCCGATTGGCGATTTCTATTCTACTACTCAGATCCGGGCGCAGGACAACTCGTTCTACGGCTCGGAATTATATGATCTGAGCAAGGAGCAGCCGGGCGGCTACTGGGCCAAAGGACATTATGACCGGTTGTTCACGGGCAGCCAGCGGGTGGTCTCCTTCGTAGTCCGGGGAATTTATGAATACCCTTACACGCCGATCAGCAATGTATTTATTGTGGTCAATATCAGGGAGAGCCAGATAGATGAGCTGCTGAATAAAGGCGGTGAACAAGCAGGATGGAATTATTACCTGGTGAGCGGGGAAGGAGAGGTGGTGGTGGAGTCCCGCTGGCCGTTCCGGGGCGGGTTCCCCTGGAAGCCGGTGCTTGCAGAAGCCGGAAAAGCAGCCGATGCGCAGGATCACAACTACAGCTATGGCGGCAAGGAGTATCTGGTGAATTATACAAGCTCAGCGGCATCACCCGACTGGATTATCTCCGGCATGCAGTCACGGGACCAGTTGCTGGGTAAGCTGCAGCGGGTGCAGCGCATTACCCTCTATGTCATCGTTGTCTTCCTGCTGGCGACCTGGCTGATTTCCAATCAGCTAACATCTGTGCTGCTGAAGCCACTGTTCAAGCTGCGGAGGTTGATGCGCAAAGTCGAAGAGAATCAGCTCAGTGTAGTGTACGAGAGCCGTTATGAGGACGAGGTTGCCCAGGTCGGCTTTCAGTTCAACCGGATGATGTCGGAGATTAAGACGCTGATCGCGGATGTGAAGACCAAGGAGGAGGGCAAGCGGCATGCAGAGATCCGTGCCCTTACGGCGCAGATGGAGCCGCACTTTCTGTACAATACGTTGAACACCATTTATTGCAAATCGGTAATGGGCGAGAATGACGATGTAAATGAGATGATCCTGTCTTTGTCGCAGATGTTCCAGATCGGGCTCAGCGGCGGCAAGGATCTGATTACCCTTGCGGATGAGCTGTCCCACATGCGGCAGTATTTCGCCATTCAGCAGAAATGCTATGAAGGATTGTTTGAATACACGGTGACGGTAGAGGATGAGGCCTTGCTTACCTGTCTGCTGCCGAAGATTATCCTACAGCCGGTGGTGGAGAACAGCATCCAGCATGGATTCAGCGACCGGACTATAGGAGGCAGGATAGACATCACGGTCAGCCGGGAGCAGGGGTTGCTGCATATTTGCATTACCGACAATGGACGGGGACTTGATGCTGCACAGGTCAAGCAGGGGATGGTCAGGGCTCCGCAGTCCAGAAAAGGCTATGCCCTGTTCAACATCAGGCACCGGCTGGCCTTGTATTACGGGGCCGAAGCCCGTATGGACGTTGGCGGCGAACCATGTAAGGGATCACGGACGGATCTGTGGATTCCGCCTAGGGAGGAGAGATGAAGGATGGACCGGAAGCTGGAGTCGGAAAGGTTCAAATTATGTGTAATCGACGATATTAAAAGTGTGGTGGAGATGGTCTCGCGCAAGCCGCCGTGGCAGGAGCACGGTATTGAGGTCACAGGTACGGCGCTTAACGGCGAAGCGGGACTGCAGATCATCCGCGAGACCCGGCCGGACATTGTGCTGACTGATATCCGGATGCCAAGAATGGACGGCCTGCAGATGACCCGGGCGATTCTGGAGGTGCTGCCGGACTGTAAGATTATTATCCTCAGCGCCTACTCGGAGTTCTCTTATGCCCAGGAAGCCATCCGGCTGGGGGCGCTTGATTTCGTGAAGAAGCCCTTTTCCCTGGAGGAGATTGTGAATGCAGTGCTGAAGGCCAGGGAGCTGTGCCGGGAGGAGCGTCAGGAGACCGCCAGACTTGCTGTGATGGAGGCGAGAATCAGGGAAAGTCTGCCTATTCTCCGCCAGGAATATCTCACCTTCCTGCTGCACCACCAGACGACAGAAGCGGATGCCCGTTCCCGCTGGGCCTATCTCGATATCCCGCTGGACCAGCATGATTTCTTCGTGTTTGTCGCCGAGATCGATCATTTCGCGGAGAAGCTGAGCGGCCAGCCTGTGCAGGAGGTCGAGCTGCTAAGGTTCAGCCTGCACAATATTCTCGAAGAGACGATTTCCGCCCTGACCCGCGGCGTTATTATCCGGGAGGCGACAGACCGGTACGTCTGTATCATGAACGGCTCAGACCCGGAGACCGCCGCGCTGATTACGGAGGCCTGCTGCATGAATGTAAGCCGCTTCTCGCGTCATACCATTTCTATTGGCGTGGGCCTGGGCACAGCGGCGATTCAGGAGCTGGGCACGGCGTACAGGCAGGCGCTTAGCGCGCTGGGGTATCATTTCTATACCGGGGGCAACGGGGTATATCATTATAGCAATATCGAGAATAAACCTCTCTCGCTCCACAGCTATTCCGCCGCCGCCGAGCAGGAGCTGCTGTTCGCCCTGCGTTCCGGCAATTCCGCCAAAAGCCTGCAGGTGCTGGACCAGCTGTTCGCGGAGCTGCTGGACAGCGGGCTTTTGCCTGAGCCGCGTTATGTTGAAAGTGTCGGCTATGAGCTGAGCTCCAGGATCTGCCGGGTCCTGCTGGAGCAGTTCCCTTATGGGCAGGTGGAGCCGCTGGAACTCAGAATTGCTGCCATGAAGAACCAGGTGCATCCTTCCCTTCAAGATATACGGGACCTGCTGTCCTGGCTCTGCCGGGAGGCCTGTGCGCTGGTGGAGCAAGCCCGTTCTCTGGAGTCCACGCGGATTATCCGTCAGGCCGTCGAATATATCCATAGTCATCTGGACACGGGGCTGTCGCTGGAGCAGATGGCGAAGCAGATTAACCTTAGCCAGGGGTATTTCTCCAATCTGTTCAAGAAGGTGCAGGGAATTTCGTTTCAGCAGTATGTGATGCATGAGAAGATGGAGAAGGCCAAGGCGATGCTGATCAGCGGCCGGCAGGTTCAGGAGATCGCCCAGGATCTCGGGTATGAGCACAGGCGCTATTTCAGCGAGGTGTTCAAGAAATATACCGGCATGACCCCGTCCGAGTTCAAATTGTATTATATTGGAAAAGAATAGGAATCAGCAGGGGAGGGATTTCCGCAGGGCGGAGATTACCTCCCTTGTCTGTATAGAACTCCTGCAGAAATCTGCCCTTAATGTGGGCTTACCCGCCTTATCTGGATGCGCCTATCGAACTATAATCAGGTTGTAAGCGAATACAGCAGGGATATATAAGGGGGCACTACCAATGATGAAGCGTATGCTAATGACATCTCTGAGCCTGGTCCTGGCACTTGGCTTGGCAGCCTGCGGCAACGGTAACAGCAACGGCGGCAATGCTGCTGAAGGCACGGGAAACGGGGCGACAGCCGGCTCGGGGGGGAAAACTAAAATCAGCTACTGGACAGGCGACCGCCACGATGCGGATTTCGTGAAGGAGAAGGTAGCCGAGTTCAACGCAACCAATACTGACGGGATTGAGGTGGAACTGGTCGTCAAGGGCGACGACTTCGATACCGCGCTCGATCTGTCCTTCCAGACCTCCGATGCACCGGATGTGATCCGGGTGAAGGAGAATACTATCCAGACCTTCTACAAAAAAGGCTTTCTCGCTCCTATTGACGAGTTCCTGAACGATGAGCTGAAGGCGAAATTCCCGGCCATGCCGGATCTGAATGAATTCGACGGCAAGCGTTACAGTCTGCCGAACTATGGAACGACCATGCGTCTGGTGTACAACAAGGATCTGTTCGCCAAAGCGGGCATTGAGCATCCGCCGACTACCCTGCAGGAGCTGGTGGATACAGCCAAGAAATTGACAGAAGCCGGCAAAGCGGACGGCGCTTACGGCTTCGCCCTTAACTTCAAGAGCCCCGGCAGTGCGTTCGCACGTTCGGCACGGGTGGTTGCGGAGATGAGCGGCTATGGCGGCTTCGGGTATGATTTCAAGACAGCCCGCTACGACTTCAGCGGCTTCGAGCCGATCATCAATGCCTTTAAGCAGATCAGGGACGACGGCAGCATGCTGCCGGGTGTAGAATCGCTGGATATTGATCCGCTGCGGGCGCAGTTTGCGGAAGGCAAGATCGGAATGTATATGTCCTACTCCTCAGAGCCTGGCGTCTACAAGAATCAGTTCCCGGCCAAGATTGACTGGGCGGCCGCTCCGGTTCCTACCATCGACGGCACCGTGAAGGGGGCTTCCGGCTTCCTCGGGGGCCAATGGCTGGCGCTGAGCTCGAAATCAGAGCATAAAGAAGCAGCCTGGAAGTTCATGGAGTTCATGTACGGCGATCAGGTGCTGACGGATTATCAGGAAAAAGGCTTCGGCATCTCCATGGTTCCATCCATTAGCGCAGCAGCCAAGACACCGGATGTGAACGGCATTGAAGGCTTCCTGCCGAACAAGCACGATGGGGTGTGGCCGGTCTATCCGTCTGTAGCACCGGAAGGAATGAAATCGGATGACGCCTTCTTCAAATATATGCTGAACGGCGGCGACCTGAAGGCGGTTATCGCTGATCTGAACAAACGCTATAACGCTGCACTGGACAGTGTGATTGCGAATGACGGCATAAAGGCTGAGCCGGATACCGGCTTTGATCCCGCCGCTCTGGGCGGCAAGTTCGCCAAGTAGACAGAAGGTTAGGGATAGAGATATAGGCCGGGATAGCGGGGGATGAGGGAGCAACTCCCTTATCCCTCTGCTCTGGTCGTAAAGGAAAGGAGCCGGAAGAAACCAGATGAACAAAACGAAACATGCCTTATTTTCATACAGTTTTATCTTTCCAAGTGCCTTGCTCACGTTGGTTCTCGGGATTTACCCGATTGCCTGGGCGTTCCGCTATATGTTCTATGATTACAAAGGGTTCGGAACGGCGCGGTTTACCGGTCTGGCCAATTTCAGCCGCATTCTGAAGGACACCCAGTTCTGGGATTCGGTGGTGAATACATTTGTCTATGCTGGCGGCAAGCTGCTGATCACCATTCCGCTGGCCCTGCTGCTGGCAGTCATATTGAACCGGGGGCTGCGGGGCAGACAGCTGCTGCGGGGGATTTTCTTCATGCCGACCGTCATCAGTACCGCTGTAATGGCCGTAGTCTTCTTCACGATTTTCAACTCATATAACGGGATTCTCAACCAGTTTCTGATCCGCCTGGGCCTCTCCGATTCCGGTGTGGACTGGCTGGGGCCGAAATATGCCATGCTCACCGTCATTCTGGTTGCGGCCTGGGGAGCGGTCGGCAATTATATGCTGCTCTTCCTTGCCGGTCTGCAGAATATTCCCGAGGATGTGTATGAGGCCTCTTCCCTGGATGGGGCAGGGAAAATTCAGCAGTTCCGCTATGTCACCCTGCCGATGCTCGGGCCTGTCATGCAGATGGTTATTATGCTGGCGATCATTACAGCCCTGAAGGGCTACGAGAGCATCATGGTACTGACTGAAGGCGGTCCTGTAGGCAAGACGGAGGTCATGTTCCTGTATTTGTACAAATTATTTTTCCCTGTCGGCGGGGGCAGCGCGGCGGTTCAGGTCCAGGAGTTCGGATACGGCAGTGCGGTCGCCTTTGTGTCTGCGGTCATTGTAGGGATGATATCACTCATTTATTTCTACGCATCCAGACGCATGAATCAGACCGATTGAGGAGAGAGGCTATTATGAGACTAAGAACCATACTGGGCAAAATCATCTTGTGGATTTTTTTGCTGGCTGTTGCTTTTATCACCCTGATTCCGGTCGTTATCACCATCCTGGGCTCCTTCAAGACCAATGCTGAGCTTACTGCGGGTGCGACCTTCCTGCCGAAGAGCTGGCACTTCTCGAACTATGCCGAAGCCTGGGCGCAGGCCAATTTCTCCAGGTATACCCTGAACAGCCTGATTGTCTCCCTGGCGACAGTGGTCGGCACGCTGCTGGTATCATCCATGGCGGCTTATGTGGTGGACCGGATGGATTTTGCAGGCAAAAAATTGTATATCGGACTGCAATCGTTCACCATGTTCGTGGCTGTAGGGGCGGTCGTGCTGCGCCCGCAGTTCGATCTGATGGTTAAGCTTCATCTGCACAACAGCCTGTGGGGCGTTATATTGATTCTGATCTCCGCCCATGCTTCGATCTTCTTCATTCTGTCCAGCTTCATGAAGGGGATTCCCCGCGAGCTGGACGAGGCGGCGCTAATAGACGGCTGCTCCCCGGGCCGGACCTTCTGGCGGATCATTCTGCCGCTGCTCGGACCCGGACTTGGCGTAGGTGCCCTGTTCACCTTCCGCGGCGCGTGGAATGAATATCTGCTGCCGCTCGTGTTCACGATGACGAAGCCGGAGCTGCAGACGCTGACCGTCGGGCTGGCGAACCTGAAATACGGGATTTCGGCCGCTTCCCAAACCCACTACATGATGGCGGGCGCCTGCTTGTCCATTCTGCCGATTCTCGTCGCCTATCTGTTTGCCAACAAATCCTTCATGCAGATGACGGCCGGTTCCCTCAAAGGGTAGCGGTCTGGCCCTGCGCAACCCATATTCCATATTTAACATTCAAGGAGGTACACCCCATGACTCAACACACTCCGGCAATTCTGCAATCTGCCCCGTTCATCCGGCGGTATCCGGGCAATCCGGTGCTGGATGCAACGAAGGTTCCTTACCCCACCGCACTGGTATTCAATGCCGGTGTAACGAAATTTAACGGCAAGTATGTGATGATCTTCCGTAATGATTACGGCTCACTGGTCGATCAGACGCTTGAGCCGCACCACACCACGGATCTCGGCATTGCTTACAGTGACGACGGTCTGAGCTGGACCGCCGGCCCGAAGCCAGTGTTCAAAATGCATGACGAGGAAATTATCCGCGCCTACGACCCGCGCCTGACCGTGATCGGCGGCCGTTGTTATATGTGTTTTGCCGTGGATACGCACCATGGCATCCGCGGCGGAATTGCCGTTACCGATGATCTGGAACACTTCGAGGTGCTCAGCCTGTCTACACCGGACCTGCGCAATATGGTACTGTTTCCCGAGTTGATCGGCGGCAAGTATGTCCGGCTGGAGCGTCCCTTCACGGTATACAGCCGCGGCGGCCGGGACCGCTTCGATGCCTGGATCTCCGAGTCGCCGGACCTGAAGCATTGGGGCAACTCCAGCCTACTGCTCGCCGTTGAGCAGGTGCCGTTTGCCAATGACAAGGTCGGCCCGGCCGCACCTCCGGTCCGGACGGATAAGGGCTGGCTGACCACCTTCCATGCGGTGGATGTGGACCCGGCCAGAGGCAAGCACGGTTGGGAGGACACCTGGAAGAAGCGTTATACCGCCGGAATTATGCTGCTGGATCTGGAGGACCCCCGCAAGGTGATCGGCATGAGCAGGCAGCCGCTGCTGGCACCGGAGACAGACTATGAGATTGGCGGGGGCTTCCGCAATCATGTGATTTTTCCGGGAGGGATGATTCTGGAGGATGACGGCGAGGTCAAGATCTATTACGGCTCTGCGGATACGGTGGAATGTCTGGCAACGGCCCATGTGGACGATCTGCTCCGGCTCTGTCTGGAGCCGGAGCATAGATAAGATTGGAAGCAGGCTGAGGGCGGAAATGCGGAGTAACAGTGGGGCCATGTGCCATGATTGGAGCGGCTTGCGCGGAGATTGTGCATGAAGTGCAACAATGCTAGATCAATAGCAGCGACCGTGGGGAGATTGTGCATAAAATGCAACAATACAGCTCAGTAGTAGCGACGAACGCAGAAATCCTGCACAAGGTGCAACAAAACCGGGGCTGTACTTTAAAAGGAAACTTTGCTGATGCAGAAAAGGTTAGTATTACTCTGCCACTTCCGAAGCTGAACAGGAATATGTCGACTTTATGAAAAGAGTAATAGAGCATCACTGGTGAAATCATTATTCACTGATGACAGAGTATTTTCTAAAAAATATGAAAGAGGTGTTTATTTATGTTAAAACGGTTAAAGTTTTTAAGTTTAATTGTTTGTATGCTCGCCAGTCTTGTAGCTGTCGTTCCTTTGACAGCAAGTGCGGCGGGTACAATTGTAAGCTATCCATTACCGTCGATCTATACCACGACCAGTCAATACACGGTAACAGCAGACTCTACCAATATACCGGTAATCGACACTTCGGCGGTATTTGTAAACTATAATTATTGTAATTTCTCTTTTTCAGGTACTACTACAATCACAATAACAGCAAGCGAGCCAATCAATACCTATAATATTTCTCCCAAAGCTTTGGGAATCACTGCAACAAAGAGCGGAAATACACTTACATTTACACTTTCATCACCAACCTATCTTATAGTTAAAATCAATAACCTGAAAGATCTGGTTATTGCGGCAGATGCTCTTGAAACCAATGTTCCGGCTTCATCCGGTACAGGTATATACAATGTTAAAACTCAATACGGTGCCGACAGTACCGGTGCCGCTATGGCTACAACTGCAATACAAAACGCCATAAATGCGGCTAACGCAGCAGGTGGCGGTATCGTATACGTTCCAGCCGGAGTTTACAAGAGCGGAAACCTTGTTCTAAAAAGCAATGTTTCGGTTTATCTGGAGGGTGGATCTGTTATAAGGGGTTCAGGAAATCCAAGCGATTACACTACTCATTTTCATAAGAATTCTCTGAATAAGGATGGAACATGGTTTATTTATACCGAAACAAATGCAAACAATATTAAGATATACGGCAGGGGGACTATTGACGGCAATGGCCATTATATGAGAAATACAAACAATTATTTGAACAATATTCTTGTACCCTTGCAGTGCAGCAACTTCACGGTTGACGGCATAACCATAAGAGACAGCGGTGGCTGGGCTACAATCGTTACAAGATCTAATAACGTAACATTCCAGAATACAAAGCACTTCAACAACAATGAACTTGATTATGAAAATGATGCAATAGACATTCAAGAGAGCCAGAATGTACTCATAAAGCACACGGTAGCAGTATCGGAGGATGACACATACTCATTTAAGACATGGGATGTAGCAACTACGGATATAGCTGCAAACTGGCCGGGAAGTCCTGAAAACCAGTCAAATGTAGTTGTGGATGATGCTTTGGCTTGGAGCAGATGTGGAGCATTCAAGGTTGGAGATGGAGTGAAACAGCTTCAGGATGGCATAGTTGTTAAAAACTCTTATGTATACAGATGCTGGCGCGCTTTAGCGGTAGGTCATCTTTATGGGACTCCAGCAGCACAAAACATCATATTTGACAATATAGATGTAGAAGGCTTCTGGCCAAGATCCGGTGTTCACTCCAGGTGGTTTGATCTTTCTGCAAAAACCGGTCCGATAAAAAATGTGGTCTATAATAATATCAATTTACGCGCTTTAGGTGAAATTTCAATAATGAAGGGTTGGAGTGACACATCTACTGTCTCCGGAGTTACATTAAACAATGTTCGCGTCGGTGGAGTTGCGGCAACTACACTCGCAGAATTGAAAATAACAGATACTAACAGCTATGCTGCAGCTCCCAAATTCAACACATTGAAATTTGAAGCGGAAGGTTATAACCTTAGTTCAGGTGTTATATCCTATGAGGCAAGCACTGATGGTGGGCTGGATGTTGGTGGAGGGAGTAATGGCGACTATATAGCATTTAAAAATGTAGACTTTGGTAGTACAGCTAAAACAAGTATTGATTTGAAGGTTGCATCCGCTAATTCCGGCGGAAGGATAGAATTCCACTTGGACAGTCCTACAGGCACTATGCTGGGTTATTGGACGGCAGAAAGCACAGGCGGATGGCAGACATGGTCAGTCAAGAATATCCCGCTTAATGCCGGGACAGCTGTAGGAACCCATACGGTATATGTTACTTTTGTTAAGTCAGATTCAACCACAGTTGCAAATTTAACTTGGTTCCAGTTCAAATAGAATGGAAACGGTTTGATTTAATTGCAATAAGATGGATAAAGGGGTATATCAAATGATATGCCTCTTCATTCAGCTAAAGTTTTTTTCTACGACTGACCAACTAACACAAAAAAACAGCAAGTCTCCTAAGTGAAATAGGGACTTGCTGTTTGAGGTTTCAATTAATCCTTAAAGCTATGAATTGGAGCTGAGATTCGTCCGCCACGATTAACGAAGTTCGCGCAGTTGAAGCCGTTTACTGCTATAACTGGTGCATATCCGAGCAGGCCGCCAAATTCGACCAAAGGTCATAGCTTCCAGCTTCTCTAGTGTAAGGGTACCCCGCTGAACTGCTTGAATCATGCCGTGATCTTCATTGACCGGAATAAAGGCTCTACTATTAAGCCCACCTACATAGGAGGAGGCCATTACGCCACTTTTTTTAACATTGTCATTTAGGGCGTGTCTGAAAACTATCATTGAGTCAATTTAAAAATGGAAGCTATGTATATAAACGCGAGGAATGACTTAGCCAACTTATCGTAACGAGTGACCACACGGCGAAAGTGTTTGATTTTATTGAAAAAGCATTCAACCAAGTGGCGTTCTTTGTACCGATACCAATCGACCTTCCATGGATGTTGACTATTCGTTTTAGGCGGAATGGTGTAAGTGCTTGCCGCCACGACTGACGCCGATGTGTTGGTTTACTTCGTGTCCATCTGCGATTTTTTTGCACCGGCACTGTGTTGGTGGGCTTTGACCGATGTAGAATCGATGCTCAAGTTTTCAAAATCGGGTTCGATGTGAAGGGCTTGGAAGATGGCGATAAGGAGTCCGGAGTCTCTCCATTTGCAGAAACGACTGTAGGCCGTTTTCTTAGCGGTTTTTAAATTCCTCTTCTTGGATTTTATTTCCTCTATATTCCAGATAGTAGGTTCGACTCAACGTTCTATTCCAATCGTAAAGCTCTGCGTCTCCGGAGGCTCTGTATCAAGCCATTCGGAGATGATCTGTGCCAGTGCGTGCTGCTCATGCGGTACGGTTACGGCACCCGCCAGCCGCTGCAGCGCCGGTGCCGCATTGCCCGTGGCGATGCCGATATTCGCTGCCTGCAGCAGCTCGGCATCGTTCATCTGATCGCCGACGGCGATTAGATGCTTGTGCTGCCAGCCCAGCAACGATACCAATCGCTCCAGCGCCGCTCCTTTGGAGCAACCTTCGGGCAGCAGCTCTAAATAATTCGCTTCGGAGAATACGATCGTGCAGCCAGGCAGCCGGCCGTCCAACTGCTGCTCAAGCAAGCGCGCCGTATCAGGAGTACTTGCTACCGCCAGCAGCTTGACCGTTTCTTGAGCCGCTTCCTGCCACCGCGCAAGGCTAACCGCCGTGCTTTGCAAGCCGTCCTTGCGATCATGCTGCACGATCAGCTCATTGCGGCACGGGGTCAACATCCGCTTACCCGTGCACAGCAGCAGCCCAATTTCTTCGCCTTGCACCTGCTGCTCATACAACCAGGCGCTCAGTTCTGGCTGCAGAGACAGCTGCTGCGTGCGAAGCACGGTACCGGTGGCCGGGCAATACAACTGGGCGCCGTTGCACACGATCAGCGGCTGCTCAATCCCAAGCTCGCGCGCATATGGCAGCGCCGACTGCCAGGGACGGCCGGTGGCGATCACGAACAGGCCACCGGCCCGCCGGAAGCGGGAGATCGCCTCCGCATTCGTTGCGCTAATCTGCTGCCTGCTGTTCAACAGCGTTCCGTCCAAGTCGCTGATAATGACGGTGTGTGCCGCCTTCATTGTGCCGGCCTGTCCAGCCTGCGCTTGAGCTCCCGTCCTCATACGCTCTGGCGCAGCAGATCGGCCTGCAGCAGCTGCTTGACTTCATCTGCGGCCCGTACCTTTACCGGCAGACACGGCGAGATGATTACCGAATAGTCACCTTCTTTGATACAACGCTTCAAATCGGCGACCGTTTCACAGGTACGTCCAAGCGTGTTGATAATACTGCCAACCTGCAGGGGGTGGTGTGTGTCACTTCCACCTACCAGCGGCAATTCTGCTTGAGCTGCATATTCCCTCATCTGCGAATGCATCGCTTCCACTCCATAGCTGCGCAGGTCCTTGGCGTTGAGATCCACCGCATCCAACTGGCTCAGTTGCTGCTGACTCAAGCTCTGCAGCGAATTGCTGGAACGGAAGGGGTGAGCGCCGATAATCAGCATCTCATGCTCTGAGCAAATCGTCATAAGCCGATCAAAGGGAATAAAAGATTCGGCAGCCGTGTGCTCTGCCAACTGCCCACGCACCGACCGGATGGATTCCCGCGTGCCTATCACGAGAATATGTCCGCCCTCCGCCACATCGACCTCCATGCCGGGAAATACCTTAAAACCATCCACGTCATAATAATGATTGCGGTAAGCATAGCTCCGGTCCAACTCATCATAGATATCGTTAAAGCGGAGCGTATTGAAATGCTCGGTCATCGTGATCGCTTGCAGCCCTTCCTGTCTGGCCTCGGCGATCATGGCTTGAAAATATTCGGGGGAGAACGAGACCTTTTTAGATAATTTAACATGGATATGGAAATCGATTTTCATCATTGTAAGGCTCCTTGCTGAGTATGTTTTGGCTGAATTTAATAGCTCATTATATTACTTAATAGTAATTTACATTTTGTTTACAATGTAAAATTATTTTCACTACGTGAACTGTTGCAGTATAATAAGGACACCACTTTGCCGAAGGTATTCGGCTTGCCAAAAGGAGACCGCACTTGTGAATCAACACTTCGATTGGGATCTGGACAAGCTGTCCAAAAACCAGAAGAAAATCGCCAATTTTATCGAAAAGAACACGAACCGCATCGCTTATTTGACCGAACAGGAAATGGCGGATCAAGTTCGCGTCAGCATCGCCTCCATCTCCCGCTTCTGGCGGGTGATCGGCTACAAGAACTTCAAGGAATTCAAGCAGATGCTGGCCGACAATCCCGACATTACGCCCGCATACAAAATCCAAAACCTGATCAACAAGGTGGATGGGGAAGACCTGCCCGGTCAAATGCTGAAGCTGGGCGTCCAGTATCTCACCGAAACGGCAGATGCGCTCTCCCGCCCCGATTTCCACCGGGCGATCTCCGCCTTGCGCGATGCGCAGCGTATCTATGTGTACGCTCCCGGCCCTTCGCAAGGTCTGGGCGAGCTGCTGTCCTTCCGGCTGAAGCGCTATGGTATGCACATCATTAACATGGGGATGGGCGGACACGAAATGTACGAATCGCTGATGCATTTGCAGCCTGCAGACGTAGTGATCGTATTCGGATTCTCCAATATCCTCCCTGAAACAAAAGCCATTATGCAGATCGGCAAGCAGGTGGGCTACAAAACCGTATTTATCACCGATTTCATGGTATCGGACATGCTCAACGAGGCGGATATTGTCCTGTACACCTATCGCGGCAAGCTGAGCGATTTTCACTCCATGGTAGCTCCGACGGTACTGGTGGAAAGCTTGATCGTCGGCGTAGGACAAGCCGAGAAGGAGAACATCATTCCCAAGCTCAATTATTTAAATCAGCTGCGCAAGCAGTATGCGTCGCTTATCCCGAAATAGCTGAGGCGTTCCGCAAATCGTCTTTGCCCTGGGCAGATCCTGAAGCATGAGTCCGACCGGACAGGGAAGGGGCTGCCGCAGATGCAGAAGTCCCATGCTTTGATGCGGCATACGGCCCGGCCTCCAATGCGGCGTCGCCTGTCGGCGGCTCCTGCGACAGCAGCTCGCCGCTCCCACGGTCATATACCAGCAGCTTGTACCGGTCGATATGCAGCCATACCGTCGAATCGAGCGGATAGTCGCTTTCGCCAATCTCTTTGACGAGCAACTGCGTATCCCCGCTCTGCAGCTGAATGAGCGTTTCCGAGCCTGCCGGCAGCACGGAATAAACGCGAAACGGCATAGCATCTTTGACCGGCTCATGCGAAATGACAAGATCCTCAGGCCGTAGCGCCAGCGTAACTTCCCCCGTTCCTTCAGGAATCAGGCCATCCAGCATCAGTCTTCCAAGCGGAGAGTCGATGCAGGTGCCGCCCGCAGCGCCTGCATCCTGCACATAGCTTGCCGGCAAGAAATTGATTTTGGGATTGCCGATAAAATCGGCGATACGCAGATGCTGCGGACGGCGGTACAGGTTGCGCGGCGTATCCACCTGAAGCAGCCTTCCTTCGAAGAACACCGCTACCTTGGTCGATAGCGTGAGCGCCTCCGCCTGATCATGCGTGACATAAATAACGGTTGTGTTCAGCTCGCGATGCAGCCGCTTCAGCTCCGAGCGCATCTCTACTCTGAGCTTGGCGTCCAGATTGGACAGCGGCTCATCCAGCAGCAGAATGCGCGGCTCCGTCACGATGGCCCGGGCGATCGCCACCCGCTGCTGCTGTCCGCCGGACAGTTCGGACGGGTAACGATCCTTATAGGGGAGAATGTGCAGCTTTTCGAGCGTAGCCTCCACCTTTTGGCGAATCTCCGCTTTGGGCGTTTTTTTCATCACGAGACCAAATGCAACATTATCCATGACGGTCATGTGGGGCCAAAGCGCATAGTTTTGAAAGACGAGATTAAGCCCGCGCTTGGCGGGAGGGACGAACTGCAGCTTGTCCCCGTCGGCGACCGTGGCGCCGCCAATGCGAACCACGCCTCGCTCCGGATTCTCCAGTCCGGCGATGACGCGAAGGGTCGTTGTTTTGCCGCAACCCGATGGTCCGAGAAAGGTCATGAAATCCCCTTCCTCCACCACGAGATCAATATTTTTCAAGATGGGCTGGCCTGCAAACTGCTTGTTGATTTGCTTCAGCTCAATCAAATTCATCGTTAGCCTCCAATTCCTTTAGTGAGGTCCGCTTTGCCGAATTTGCTCGCCAAAAAGTACATTATTAATATGATGATTACGATAATGATCATAATGGCGTTGGCATACTGTTGAAAGCCCTGCTCGGCGTATTTGTAGATCAGCGTAGTGAGTGTACCCGTTTGCGGTGTCACCAGCAAAATAATGAGGTCCAGCTCCTTCATTACACTGATAAACAGCAGCATGAAGCTGCCGAACAATCCTTTGCGGCATAGCGGCAGCAATATTTTCGTGAACCGCTTAAACCAGTTGGCTCCCTGCATTTGGGCCGCCTCCTCCAGTTCGCCTCCGATCTGGTACATCGTGCTGGCGCCGGACCGTGTAGCGAACGGTAATTCATTAACGATCGAAATAAGGATGATCAGGGTCATCGTTCCGTACAGCGCGGGCAACAGCAGCGTAGGTTGGGCGAACATGGACAGATAGATGGCCGACAGTGCAATACCGGGAATCAGATAAGGCAGAAACGATACTTGCTCGATCAGCTTTGCTGACAGCGAGTTGCGCCGCTTGGCGATAATGTAGCCGAATAAAAGACCGATTACGCTTGCGACGGCAGCGGCCACGAGCGCAATGTGCAGGGAATTGCCCAGCGCCTGAACGATGCCGTCATTAATCAGCACGCCTACCTCCCCCGATGCAATCCGGGGATTCGATTCGCCCGTCCAGAAGTGCAGGGTGAAGTTGCTCCAGCTAAAATCACCGTCTGCCAGCATGAACGACTGCAAGACCAGAATCAGCATAGGTAATATGGCAATGACGAACATAAAGCACATCACCATAATCGCTACCGGTATTCTCCAGCGTCCCAAGTCAAACAGAAATTTGCGTGAATCCTTGCCGCCTACGGTGGCGTAGCTTTTGCGGCGACCGATCATTTTTTGATTCATATAAATGGTAGACGCGCACACGAACAGTAAGATCAAGCTCAGAATATACGATTCCGAAACCATCCGGTTCTGCATGCTCCCGTGCAGCATCGTTGAGATTGTGTAATATTTGATCGGCAATCCCAAAAATGCCGGAACGCCGAAGGAGCCAAGCGCCTTGGAGAAGGTCAGAATAAAGGCCGACAAAATAGCTGGCATCACCAGAGGAAAGGTAATCTTGCGCAGCACCGTCATGCGGCTGGCGCCAAGCAGGCTTGCCGTTTCCTCCAGACTGCTGTTGATTGACGAGAGCGTCACCGAAATGAGCAAAAAGAAAAACGAAAAGTAATTAAGGCTTAAACAGATAACGATCGGCAAAAAACCGTAAGAAACCCAGTCGGGCGGGCTGATGCCAAACAGCATTTGAACGATTCCCTGGCTTCCGCCGATACGGTCATTTTTGAAGATTGAAATCCAGGCAAAGGAAGTAATCCAGGAAGGAAGCATATAGGGAATGATCGCCAGGAACACGAGTGTCTTCTTGAATGGCAAATTGGTTTTGGTAGTCAGCCAGGCGAGCACGCCGCCAATCACCATCGAAAGCAAGGATACCCACACGCTGATGTTTATCGAGTTCAGCAATGGCTTGTACAACAGTGACTGACTGATTTCGCTGGTGAGCACCCGTACCCAGTGATACAGGGTGAACTCTCCCGGAATGGCTTCACCGACGCGCCGGGCATCACCAGCCGTCCACTGCAGGCTGTGCAGCACGATTTCCCACAGGGGCAGTACCACCGTATAAGCCAAAAATACGAGCGACAAGCCCGTAATGACATACAACGGGCTTGTTATATAACGCTTCAAACGATTAAACAGACGCTGCAGACGATAAAAAGAACGGGGGGACTGAGCCCCCTCATTGGATACTGACACCTTTTACACCATCCCTGCTATTGATTGGCGAGTATGAAATCGATGACCTTCTGTGTATTTTGATAAAGAAACTCGCCGTCGTATTCCCACAGATTAAGCTCGTTTGTCGGACGCTGCTCGGTCAAGTTAATATCCGTCCGGGTGGACCAGGAGCCGAGCACATTGTAAGGACGGAAACCCTCAGCCTTGCCGTCCGCTTCACCGGCCATCCAGCGAATCAGCAGCTTGGCTGCGCTTGTGTGGCTTGCCTGATCGGCAACGTACAGGTAAGACGTTCCTGCTACCGACATTTTAGGTACGGTGTCATAAATGAATTGCATCTTGAAGCCTTTGTCGACGATGTTGCGCGACTTGCTGGAGGTCGAAACGCCCAAAGGCGGGTCCTGTTGGCCCGGCGTGCCAACAGCAGTCACCACGTCATCGCTGGACTTAACGAACACCGGATCATTGGCGAGCAGACGCTTGATGAATTCGTACCCGGCATTTTCGGTGCCGTCCAGCACGATCTCTTCGCCGTATTTTTCTTTGTAGGCCGCGGCCATGTCGTCGCTGTTGGCGACCATGGTAACGAGCAGATCCATCGTGTCGGCCGAGAGCATCGGGTCATCGATGACGACCTTGCCCCTCCAGCGTTCATCCGTCAAATCCCACCAGTTGCTGACAGGCGCCTCGTTATATACCTCTGTATTATAAAAAATGGTTCGCGTAGAGAAGTAAAACGGCAAGCCCGGAGAGGACTCGAAACCAGGTGCCAGCTTGCTGACAATGTCCTCCGGCATGTAGGCATGCAGCGCGCCATCAGCAACCAGTTCCTGAGAAACCGTGCCTCCGGCGTCCTTGATAAACACGACATCCGCGTTATAAAGGCCCGCTTCCTGCTCACGCACCAGCTTTTCGATCATTTCGTTGGTGGACATATCGTAGGCTTCTACCTCAATACCGGGATACTCCGCTTCAAAGCTTGCTTTAACATCCTTAATGCGGCTGGATTGCGAATAAACTGTTACCTTGCCTTCCAGCTTGGCCTTTTCATATAATTTTTCAGTGGTTTCTGCCAGGTCCAGTCCGGCTTGCTTTAGCCAGCCATTGGCAGACGCAGCTGCCTCCGGCGTATCTGATCCCGATGGTGAAGCGGAAGGGGATGCCGTTTGGGAGGTTGACGCTCCACACGCAGTCAGGGCAAGCGAAAGGATGAGCGTACAAGCCATGCCTGTCCAACGGAGATTCTTTTTCATGAAATATAAAGCCTCCTAAGTTATGAAGTTGACCTCAGTATAGGAAGCTTTTATTAAGCTAAGATTATCGCAACGTTAATTGATGTAAAAAATATTTCATTTTATTAATTTGAATGATTTATTACAATTCAAAACTGTCAATTCGTGATAATAAGAAATAGCAAACATTCATGACGACGATGCCTATAAATATTTGAGTTTATATGTAATAATGATAATCATTATCATCTAAAAATCGCAAACTCTTTAATCAGTATGGAGGGTAACGTCATGAAAGAACATCGTTTTCCTTTGCTATCGACGCTATTTGAACTTAACACTTTTCAACATATACGGGTTGAGTCCGGTGGAGTGTTGGACATGCCCGAAATCAGCTTTCTCCGTCTGATTGTCATCGTCAAGGGGAAAGGAGAACTCAGAGCTACCGGACATCATGATATGTTATCCCGAAATAAAGCTTTTCTGCTTCCAGATCATATCAAGGCGCAAATCAAAAATTACACAAGCACTGAGCTGGAGCTGCAATGCATTACCTTTGAAATGTTTCGATTGTCTGCACGGACAAACGAATCCCTTACATACTCCAGGGTCAACAATCTTCCGTTTGTTGGTGCTGTGCCGGTTGCTTCCTACATTCGAATACAGCGTTTAATGCACCAGCTTGGCAGGGAACATGGAGAGGGAGAGCATCTGTTTTCCCGCCAACACGCATGGATGCAAGAGATCATTGAAGAGTTGACACCGAAAAACATCGGGAATCCGCCTATCTTTATGCCGCCTTCGTTTCAGCAATCCATCCGTTTTTTGCAAAAGGAGTTTGACAAGCCCATCGCGCTGCACAAGCTGGCTCAAATTGCGGGGGTTCATCCAACTTATTATTCCAGCATGTTTAAACTGAAAATGGGCAGAACGCCTATTGAGTATTTAACGGCCGTTCGGATGAATCGTGCGAAAGAGCTGCTTATTAAAACTGGTGATAAAGTACGTGATATAGCCCGACAGGTCGGCTACAAGGACGAGTTTTATTTCAGCCGCAGGTTCAAAGAACAATATGGTATCGCTCCCACCGTTTATATCAAGCAGAGCACGTACAGCAACATCGTTCCATTATCCTACGCCTATACAGATCATTTGTTTACGTTAGGTGTAATTCCTTCTGCCGCTCAGATTGATAAAGGCTTTGACTCTATTGCTCGGCGGGTGCCTATTCCGTTGGTTCGTGCGGAATCCTGGGATTTGCGGCGGGAGGCGTTGCTTCAGGTTAAGCCTGATCTGGTCGTATGTAAGGAAAATATATCCCTTCAGGCCCGTGAAAACATTGGCGATATAGCTCCTGTCATCGTCGTTCCCTGGATGCAAAAAGACATTTTTGCCCACTTGGCTGAAATATCCGCACTTGTAGATCGGGAGAAGGCTGCCGTGGAATGGATTCACCGTCACGAGCACCATGTAGAGCAAGCGCGGAAAAAAGTGAAAGCAGTTATCGGTGACGCATCAGTCACGATCTGCAGTGTTTTCGGAGATGAGTGCCGAATTTACGCCGACCGCAATATGGGGCATGTGTTCTATCGCTCTTTGGGACTGCGGGCTCCCGAGCGTCTTCAAGCTGTGCTTAATCGGCGGGACCCGGGGACTGAGGTGAACTGGATGGGAATACCGCTGGAATCTGTGCTTGATTTTCCGTCCGAATATTTGCTGCTGGTGACACGTTCAAAGAAGGAGGCAGCTCAGAAGCTGCGGCAACTGCAATCATACCCAGGGTGGGAGACCTATCCTGCCGTAAAATTAAAACAAGTGTACACGCTCGACTGGAGTCAATGGATTGTGTATGCTCCATACTCTATCGGTCGCCAATTAAAGATGGCTGTCGACTTGTTAACGAAACCCCTCTGAAATAAAACGGAATGTGTACCCTAAAAATAATCCATTTTCAAAAATCCTGAGAATTCTGCATGGTTAGTACGGAAGTTATAACCTATTATTGATATTGATTATTATTATCAATAAAGCGGGGGAGATAACTTTGTTACGCAGAACTTCAGTTGGTTTTATTTTCATTATATTGCTGGTAACGCTTATTACGGGCTGTGGAGCAGGCAGCGGCGGTCAATCTGCAACGAGCGCAGGATCAAACACAGCATCGGAACAAAACGATCCCGTTAAAGTGGAGGGTGATGCTTCCGTGGAATCAAGGACGATCAAGCATGATCTGGGCGAGACAGTCCTTCAAGGCACGCCGGAAAAAGTGGTTGTTCTCGAGCTGGGCTTTATCGATGCATTGCTCGACGTTGGCATCAAGCCAATCGGCGTGGCTGATGACAATAAACCGAGTCTTATCCTGGATGACGCCTTGACGCAAATTGAAGGATATACCTCCGTCGGCATGCGGTCACAACCAAGTCTGGAGAAGATTAAATTGTTGTCGCCTGATCTGATTATAGCGGATACCGGCCGTCATAGCGGTGCATATGCCGAATTGTCCAAAATTGCTCCAACCATAGCTTTAAACAATCTGGATGCCGGTTACGAAGATACGATTCAGGCGGCATTAACGATCGGCGAAGCGGTGAACAAAAAGGCGGAAATGGAAGAAGTAGTTGCAGAGCATCAGACGAAGCTGAAGGCGATTCAAAGCAAGGTAACCAAGGATAAAAATAGTCTTGTGCTGGTCGGTAACACGGACAGCGAAATCACCGTCCGCAATACGGAATTTTTCACAGCCGAGTTGTTAAAAACGATTGGTTACCGTTATGCCCTGGATGATGTCGGCGCCTTTACCGGTCAAAAAGGGAATGTCAAAATGACCATCGAACAGTTTCTGGATATTGACCCCGATATGATCGTGCTGATGTCCGGGGAGGTTGATAAGAAGGATGAGGAAGGAAGACGCCCCATTCTTGAAGATCCGCTATGGAATGAACTATCTGCCGTAAAAAACAACAAGATGTATGACGTCAACCGTTATACATGGTCTTTGCGCAGAAGTATAAAGGGAGCCAATCAGATTATGGATCAGCTGGACTCGGATATCATCCGGTAGCGGAATTATGAAGCATCTAAACCGTAAATATACACCTTATTTGTTTGGCATTTGGATTACAGGCTTGTTCCTGCTCATTCTTGGTATGTATTTGTCCATGTCTCTCGGAGCCAACAGAATGAGCCTGTCAACGATATGGGAAGGCCTATTTCACTTCGATGGCTCAAGGGAGCATGTCATTATTCGAACGGTTCGGCTTCCCCGCTTGCTGGTCACCCTGCTGGTAGGTGCCAACCTGGCCGTTGCCGGTGCGCTCATGCAGGCAGTAACGCGAAATCCGCTGGCTTCTCCAAGCATATTCGGCGTCAATGCAGGCGCATCCACAGCCGTGGTGATGCTGACGGTATGGATGCCTTATGTAACAGCTAAGGAGACCGTATATGCCGCTTTGGCCGGTGGAGCATGTGCCGCTTTGATTGTTTATGGCATGTCTTCCGTATTTAAGGGCAATCACTCGGAGGTTAATCTGGCGCTGACCGGAGTTGCCATTCAGGCGATGTTGTCCTCGCTCACGCAAACGCTGATTATTTTTAATGAAACGCAAATGGACCGAATTTTATTTTGGCTCGCCGGTTCGGTAGCATCCCGGAAGCTGGAGCATGCCGAGACATTGCTGTTATGGAGTGTTCCCGCTCTTATATCCGCATTTTGCCTGAGCAGGGCTGCGTCCGTGATGAGTTTAGGGGAGGAGCTGGCAAGCGGATTGGGTCAAAGAATCCGACTGACGCGCAGCCTTATTGCTTTGGTTGTTATCATGCTGGCCGGAGCGTCAGTGGCCGTCGCCGGACCCATCGGGTTTGTCGGGCTCATTGTTCCCCACATCGTGCGTTACCTCATTGGAAACGATTATCGTAAAATTTTGCCCTTGTCCGCCTTGATCGGAACGGTTCTGTTAATGTTTGCCGATCTGATTTCACGATATGTCATGTTCCCCTTTGAGACGCCGGTAGGGGTCATCACAGCACTTATCGGGACTCCATATTTCATATATCTGGCAAGGAAGAAAAGAAAGGCGGCGGCCCAATGAACAACAAGAGTGTCATCCGCAACCGGATCATCTTTGGCGTATGCCTGCTTGTGACTGTACTCGCTGCCATGACCAGTGTAAAGCTTGGCGAAACCGAGATCGGTTATGTCCAAATTTTTAAATTTATGATAGGTGCAGGTGATCCACAGACGGCTGATATCATTTTCAATTATCGGCTGCCTCGTGTCGCGATGGCGCTGGCTGCCGGAGCATGCCTTTCCGTTGCCGGGGTCATTGCCCAGAGCATCATGAGAAACCCGCTTGCCGCACCGGATACACTGGGTCTGACGGGTGGAGCGGGGCTGGTGGCCGTCGTGGTCACCATCCTGTTTCCGGGACAATCTTCGTCACTTCTTACAATGGCTGCCTTTGGAGGAGGCATTGCCGCCGCTGTTGCTGTATATCTGCTTGCCTATCGAAAAGGAATCGCTCCGGTCCGGCTGGCACTGGTCGGAATTGCGGTCAGCGCATTTTGCTCTTCGGGTATACAATTGTTGATTTCAAGATCTGCATCCAACGTCAGTTCTGCTTTGATTTGGCTCGGAGGAAGCCTGTGGGGAAGATCATGGAGCCAATTCACTCAAATGCTGCCCGGACTGCTTATTTTGATCCCGCTGGTATGGATGCTGGGGTTACGGCTGGACATAAAGCGTCTGGGAGATGCGACGGCCAAAAATCTGGGAGTTCGTATCGAACGGTCAAGACTGCTGTTTTTGGCCATCGCGGTGATGCTGACGGGAATGGCAGTTGCTGCTGTTGGTACGATCGGATTTGTTGGTCTTATCACCCCCCATATTGCCCGGAGACTCGTTGGCCCAAGGCACCGGGTTCTTATTCCTGTGGCCGCGGTGTTGGGAGGACTGTTTATTTTAATGGCAGATGCGCTGGGCAGAGGGCTGCTGCCTCCGCTTGAAATTCCGGCCGGGTTGATCGTCTCCGCTATAGGCGGCCCTTATTTCTTGTTCCTGTTGTGGATGAACGCCAAACGGAAAGGCTGATCGATTTGCCCCTAGATTGCCCTAAATAAAGAAGGAGGTCTTCAGTATTTTATGAAAGGATTGGAAAGTGAAATTCAGCATTACTGGAATCAAAGAGGTAAAGTCGAAACGCTGAATGAACAAAAGAGGTTCGGGGGCAGCGCGGGCTTCAGGGAGCACCCGATCTGGCTTTCACTGATACCTGTGCTGCTGAATCAGCCGGCCGGGGGCCGCATCATTCGCCGTGTCGCCGATATGGGCAGCGGGACCGGCATTATGGCAGAGCATCTGACAAAGTTGGGCTATGAAGTGATTGCCGTGGAGTATGCGGCCAGCCGTGCTGAACTGGCGAAGGAAAGACTGGCTCGTTATCCTAATGCGGAAGTGCGGTTGGGTGATGCGGTTAACCCTCCTATTGAACAGGGAGAGGTCGATGCTGTCATCAGCCGCAACTTGATCTGGCTGCTTCCCGATCCGCTGAAAGCGGTGCAATGCTGGTGCAGCCTGACAGGCCCGGGCGGCCGGATAGCTGCGATTGACAGCACCCGGCGTATGGATCACAGAAACCGCATGTCCCGACAGCAGTCCGCTGTGCGCCGGTTTCTCGGTATTGACCGGAGATCGCATCAGGAGAGCTTGCCGTTCACTTCAAAAGAAGCGACCCCTCTCTCCAACATTAGTCATCCTGATCAAGCTGCCGAGATTTGGCGTCAGGCAGGGGCTGTCGATGTCCGAATTGAAGATTTGTCCTGGGTAACTGCCGCCAAGCTGCAACGGCAATCCTTCTGGTCGCGATTTTGGTCCCTTTCCGGTTATTACGCCATCCTGGGTGATCAGAAGCATTGATAAGGGACGGTCTGACGTGCAAGGTGTAATGGTCTTACGCGGAAGGTTCAATTGAAGCAACTGTTTCCCGGTAATCCATCGGGGAATGGTTGCTTATTTTTTTCTGAAGGATATTTTCCAGTCCAGAGCATACCCAGACCTAAGGCTAGGTTTAAAAACCGCCCGCAGTCCGTTTTAACGAGAGGGGGACACGTAT
Organism: Paenibacillus jiangxiensis; assembly: GCF_046098255.1. Lineage (NCBI taxonomy): Bacteria > Bacillati > Bacillota > Bacilli > Caryophanales > Paenibacillaceae > Paenibacillus > Paenibacillus jiangxiensis. The sequence goes on along the minus strand of NZ_JBJURI010000023.1, from coordinate 99,253 downwards.
AGAATAAAGACATAAGAGAGAGACAACGAAAGGCGGTGAGCAATCAATGAGAATGGATAGAAACAAAGGTTTGGCCATCCTGCTTATCGTAGTAGGTGCTTTAATTCTGCTCAACTTGATCCCGGCATTCGGTTTTCTGGTGCACGAGATTATCGGTTACCTGATCCCGATCGCTATGATCGTGCTCGGGTACTACGGAGTCAGAAGCGGCAATACAGTGATAGGCTGGGTCATTATGATCCTGGGTCTGCTGATCCTTATCGGCAAGCTGTCCTGGCTGATCGGTCCGCTTCTTGCAATCGGGCTTATCATTTTCGGGATTGCGCTCTTAAGAGGTCGTGGACGCAGATATTAAATGTTAGGAAGGGAGCATAGCAAATGAGTGTATTTCGTCGCATGCGGGATATTACAGTGGCCACTTTCAATGATGCGTTGGAACAAAGCCAGGACCCCGTTCGAATGATTGACCAGTTTCTTTCCTCCACACGGAGGGATATTGCGGAAGCAGAGAAGCTGCAGCAGCAATATTCAGTGCACACAAGACAAATGAAGCTGCAGATGGATCAAGCCTTGGCCATGCAGAACAAAAGGGAAGAACAAGCGCTGCTGGCATTAAAAGCAGGCGAGGATCATGTCGCCAAGCTGGCACTGCAAGAGAAAATGCTCTACGAAGAAAAAGCGCAGCAGTATACGGAGCTTTGGGGGCAGAGCAGAGAATCTCTTCAGGAGCTTGAGTATCAGCTAGAAGAGCTGCGGACAGAGTATCAAACCGTATACAGCAAAAGACAATATTATGTTGCACGTATGGAAACGTTGAATCTGCAGCGTCAAATGAACGAGCGCGCGGGTACATACGGCGGAAGAAATCTTCCCCGGATGTTTGACCGTCTGGAAAACAAGGTTGCAGATATTGAAGCAGAGACCTACAGTCTGCGGGAGCTGCGCCGTTCCGAGGCCGGGTATGCCGACAGCGGGCAGACCAATGGCTCCATATTGGATCAGGAGCTGGCAAGACTAAAGCAAAAGCTGAATAACGAAAGAAAGGAGTAGACGAAGATGACCAAGTTATACCGGTCAAGCCGGGACAGAATGATCACGGGAGTGAGCGGTGGGTTGTCCGATGTCATTGGCATCGATTCTACCTGGATCAGGATTTTGCTGTTGATCAGCATTCCTTTTACCGGGGGAGCGACGATTCTCATTTACTTTATCGCTGCACTCGTAATTCCTAAAGAGCCTTATCCGCCACATAATGGCTATGGGCATTCAAGCGGCTCATTTCAGCAGGGATATGGCAGCGGGCCGTATGGGAGTCCATATGGCAGAGAGCATCAGCAAAATTACGGTCATAGTCAAGGCTTTCATAACGGTCACGGCCAGCAGCAACAGCAAACTTCCTTTGGCAACAAAGGCAGCGATCTGGACTCTATGATGGAAGATATCGAAAAAAAAGCCATGAAAAAGGAATTGGCGGAACTGCGTAAAAAAATTGCGGATTTAGAGAAGGGAGAACGTAAATAATGGGAATCTTTAAAAGAATGAAGGATATGACGAGAGCTTCGATCAACGATGTGCTGGATAAAGTGGAAGATCCGATAGTTATGCTGAATCAATACCTGCGCGACATGGAGAGTGAAATCCATGAAGCCGAAGTGACGGTAGCCAAGCAAATGGCGAATGAGCGCCGCATGAAGCAGCGTCTTGAAGAAGCGGAGCGTGGAATCAATGAGCGTGAGAAGCAGGCGGAAGCCGCCCTTCGCAACGGCCAGGAAGAAGTAGCACGCAAGCTGCTGGAAGAGAAAATTTACTTTGAACAAAAGAAGGACGAATACCGGGAGCTTCATGCCCAATCTTCGGAGCAGGTAAAATCCCTTGTTCAACAGCTGCATGACATGAAAGACGAGTTTTACAAAATGCGCAACAAGCGCAACGAGCTCGTGTCCCGTGCCCAAATGGCCAAAGCCAAAAAGCAGATGTCGCAAATCAGCAGCGTGAATACCATTGAGAGCGGCAGCGCTTCACTCGGCTTCCACCGTATGGAGGAAAAAATCATGCAGATGGAGGCGGAAGCCGATGTATTGCGGGCACCCTACCGCCCCGGAACCGGTCAATATGTGAATCCGGCGGATACCGAGAAGCAGCTGAAGGTGGAAGAGCAGCTCGAGCAGTTAAAAAGCAAGTTGCAAAAGAGCAGTGACAAACCAAAGGCTTGAGAAGAGCTACTCGATATTGTAACAATATGATATGCTGTATGGAATGAGCTCTGAAGAGCGTTCCATATGATCGGGAGAAGCCATGCGGCCGTTTCTTATGAACGCCGTTATGGCTTTTCCTACCTGAAAGAAAGGAGGTGCGGCATGGAGAGAAGAAAGACGACTTTGGCAAGCTGGGTTTTGATCGTCATTGGTCTGCTTGTGCTGTTTCATCAATTTATAGGCTTTTTCACCATCGTCGCACTGATCCTTATCTTTGCAGGCGTATATAAAATGCAAAAAGACCGTCTCAAGAAAGGATATATGCTGGCGGCGATTGGCGGCGTGCTGCTTGTGCTGGACAATCTGGTGTTATTCATTGGCATTACCCTGATTTCGCTTGGGGTTTTCTATTATAGATCCCGCAGGATACAGCCGCGCGGCACCGCAATGTTCAAGCAGAACTTCATGTCCAACTATAAATGGGATGAAGTGCCCTGGACTCTCCGCAATGCAAGCATATGGCATGTCCTGGGCGAGATGGACGCGGATCTTTCGCTTGCCTTGCCGGAGGAACGGGAGACGGTGTTTTACATGCAGGGAATTCTGGGGGATATTGATTTCTGGATTCCTGAATATTATGGGGTTGAGGTTGAGGCCGTTGTGGTGTTCGGACAAATTCAGCTCGGCCGCGATATGGATGTGGGTGTGCTGAACCGTTTGGTATGGAAGTCTCCCAACTATGCGGAGAGCGAATATAAGGTCAAGTTTATCGTGTCTTATGTGGCAGGTGACGTACGCTTTCAATTTATTTAGGAACAGGAGGAGCCGTATATGAATGATCGTAAAACATCCAATATGGTCACCCGCAGCATGGGTGAAGGCGTCCTCCTGTCTCTTGTTGTGGGGGCTGTCTTCCTGTACATGGCCAATACATATGGATATATGAAGCCCATCTCCGAGTGGAGAGCGGGTGTGCAGTTCGGGGCTGCTTTATTATTTCTGCTGGTAGGGCTGGGTGCAACCTTCGGATTCTATCAAAGCTACCGGGTGAAAAGAAGGCTGGAACTGATGCGTGAAACGCTGCTGATGTGGGAGAAGGGCAGTCCATCCAGAGAGCTGCCTGGGCTCGGGTCAGATGAAATCGGCAGGCTCGGCGAGCAGTTGGGCCGAATCGGGAGAAAGTGGGAGGAGCAGGTATCCTCGCTACAGCGTTTATCCACAAATAATGCACAGCTTGCTGAACAGGCCCGAATATCTGCTATAGTAGAGGAAAGACAGAGGCTGGCGAGAGAGCTTCACGATGCGGTTTCACAGCAGCTTTTCGCTATCTCCATGACCGCCACGGCTGTAGGCAGAACACTGGAGAAGGATTTTGCCAAAGCTCAGCGCCAGGTGGCCCTCATCGAGGAAATGTCGGCGGTGGCCCAATCGGAGATGAGAGCGCTGCTGCTGCATTTAAGACCTGTTTACCTGGAAGGCAAGCATCTGGAGCAGGGGATCAGGGAGCTGGTCAACGAGCTGCAGGTGAAAGTGCCGATGGAGATTGATTTTGAGATGGACAGCGGAATTCGTCTCGTCAAGGGTGTTGAAAATCATTTGTTCCGCATCATTCAGGAGGCCATGTCGAATACGCTTCGCCACGCCAAGGCGGCGAGGATGGAGATCCGTATACAGCAGCGGTCAGGACTGCTTCGCGTCATGATCCGTGATAACGGGGTCGGCTTCGAGCTTGATGACAAAAAGCAGGCTTCCTATGGATTATCCACCATGCAGGAGCGGATCAATGAGGTTGGCGGAGCAATTCAATATATTACGGCACCGGGAAAGGGAACACGTATTGAAATTTCGGTTCCTGTCATGAACGAAGAGAGCGGGAGGAACGAGAACGATGGATAACGGTACGGACAATCCAATCAAAGTGCTTTTGGTCGATGACCATGAAATGGTGCGGATCGGCTTGGCGGCGGTGCTCGGCACGGAGGACGGAATCGAAGTCGTTGGTGAAGCCGGCAGCGGCGAGGAAGGCATTCGGCTTGCGGCTGAATATCAGCCGGACGTGATACTCATGGATCTGGTCATGGATGGAATGGATGGCATCGAGGCGACCCGCCAGGTGCTGAAGCAGCACCCGCAATGCAAGGTCATTGTGCTTACAAGTTATTTGGATGATGAAAAAATGTATCCGGTCATTGAAGCGGGTGCATTCAGCTATCTGCTCAAAACGTCACGTGCCGCCGAAATCGCCGATGCCATTCGCGCAGCTGCCCGGGGACAATCCGTACTGGAATCCCAGGTGGCCTCCAAAATGATGGACAGATTCCGCAGGCCTCAAGCAGAGGCGCCTGCCCATGCCGATTTGACGGAAAGGGAGATGGAGGTGCTGCGCCTCCTCGCCCAGGGTAAATCCAATCAGGATATTGCGGATGAACTGATCATTGGCATTAAAACGGTGAAATTCCATGTGACCAATCTGCTTGCCAAGCTTGGGGTCGAGGACCGCACACAGGCAGCCATCTACGCATACAAGAACGGATTGGCCGAGTAAATTCAGCCGCCAAGACCCACAGTGTATTGTACTGAGGTCCGGCGGCTTTTTTCATGAAGTAGGCGGAGACAAGCTCGTGACTTTAGTCATGAGCTGTTGACAAAATCTCTTGTTGGTTGAACACGCAGAGATTGGGTAAAATAGAAGATAGGATAGCTGCCGATCCCAGAATATGCTAAACTGGATCAAATCACGAATTCACTGCTTGAACCGTCAGAGCTTTTGGTCATCACCACAAAACTTTCAAAGAAAGAATGAGGAGCTATGGCTGAAAATCAAATGATGAATGAAGTGCAAACTCCGGGAGCAGTGTTTTTCATTTTCGGGGCGACGGGCGATTTGGCCCGCCGCAAGCTTTATCCTGCAATTTACAGTCTGTACCGGGAAGGCAAGCTGAGAGAGGATTTTGCTGTGATCGGTGTGGCGCGCCGTCAGCGCTCGCCGGAGGAATTTCATAATGATTTATATGATTCAGTTCAGGAATTTTGCCGTTATAAAGTGGCGGACAGCGGCGATTGGGAGAGATTCGCCTCTCATTTTGAGTACAAATCGCTGGATATCAACAATGTGGAGGGCTTTCATGAGCTTCGGCAGCAAACGGAAGCGATTGAGGCCAAATTCGGCATCCCAGGCAACCGTCTGTTTTACCTTGCTCTGGCACCCGAGCTGTTTGGCAGTGTGTCGAGCAGTCTGAATGAAGGCGGCATGCTCGAAGGGACCGGCTGGAACCGTCTCGTCATCGAGAAGCCTTTTGGCTATGATCTGGAGTCGGCAGAGCGTTTGAATCAGGAAATCCGCGAGGTGTTTGCCGAGGAAGAGATTTACCGGATTGACCACTATCTTGGCAAAGAGATGGTGCAGAATATTGAGGTCATTCGTTTTGCGAATGCATTTTTTGAACCTTTATGGAATAACAAACATATCGCCAATGTGCAAATTACGCTTGGGGAAACGGTCGGTGTGGAAGAACGCGGAGAGTATTATGATCATTCAGGGGCGCTGCGCGACATGGGGCAAAACCATATGCTGCAGATGCTGACCATGATCGCCATGGAGCCGCCTAGCCGCCTGCTTCCGGAGGATATCCGGGATGAGAAGGTGAAGGTGCTTCGTTCCCTGCGTCCGTTTGCCTCCAATGAAGACGTCAAGCAAAACGTGGTCCGCGGACAGTATACGGCTGGCACCTACCGGGGCAAGGAGCTTCCTGGTTACCGCCAGGAGGACAAGGTGAATCCGGAATCCAATACCGAGACGTATTTTGCCGCACGTGTATTCGTGGACAATTTTCGCTGGGCGGGGGTTCCCTTCTATATTCGTACAGGAAAGCGTCTGCCGGTAAAGACAACGGAAGTTGTTGTGGAATTCAGGAGCATGCCTAATAACGTATATCTGGGCAAAAAGTACAAACTGGAGCCCAATTTGCTGGTCATTCGCGTGAATCCGATGGAAGGCATTTACGTAAAGATCAATGCGAAGAAGCCTGGCTCCGAAACGGAAATCGAACCGCTGGCCATGGATTTCTGCCAAAGCTGCATGGTGGGAATCAATTCACCCGAGGCGTATGAACGTCTGCTGCAGGATGCAGTTGAGGGGGATTCCACCTACTTTACCCGCTGGGATGAAGTGTCGACGGCATGGGCTTTTGTAGACCGGATCGCCAAGGCGTGGAAGGAGACACCAGACACTCTTGAGACCTATCCTGCAGGAACCTGGGGTCCGGAGAGAGCGTACCGGCTGATTGAGCAGGATGGCTTCAAATGGTGGCCGGTCAACGGCCAGGAGGAAGACAATGTTGTGTGGAAGGTTGGCGGGCGGGAATAAGGCGGTCAGACGCACCTGAGCCAGATCTGAAGCATGATATAGACCAGAGTCGCATCCCCATTCGTCTTTTGGCGGGTGGGGATGATTTGCGTTCAGATTATGCTATAATAGCATAATGATTTCTTAAATAAGCGAGGGTTGTTTTAATGCCGATTTGATATTTGGAAAAGCGGATGAGAACGACCTGGTTTTGAATAGATTGCGATAGCGATTATGCGACGAAGGGAAATGTGAAATGAGCAAAACAATGGATAACCAGCTCCAGCAAGAGGTCGACAAGCGTCGTACTTTTGCGATTATATCCCACCCCGATGCGGGAAAAACAACTTTGACGGAGAAGCTGCTCCTGTTCGGAGGAGCGATCCGTGAAGCAGGTACGGTCAAGGCCCGTAAAGCCAGCAAGCATGCCACCAGTGACTGGATGGAAATCGAGAAGCAGCGCGGAATCTCGGTTACCTCCTCAGTGATGCAATTTGATTATAAAGGCCATCGGATAAACATATTGGATACGCCTGGTCACCAGGACTTCAGTGAAGACACATACCGCACCCTGACGGCTGCGGACAGCGCCGTGATGCTGATTGACGTGGCCAAAGGTGTGGAGGCGCAAACGATTAAGCTGTTCCAGGTCTGTGCCAAACGGGGCATTCCTATTTTTACGTTCATTAACAAGCTTGACCGGGAAGGAAGAAGTCCGTTCGATCTGATGGAAGAGCTGGAACAGGTGCTTGGCATCCGCTCTGTGCCGATGAACTGGCCCATCGGGACCGGACGCGACCTGTGCGGTGTATATGACCGTACGCTGAATCAGGTGGAATTGTTCCAGGGGGACGATCACTCCACCATTCAGGTGCAAAAGGTCGACGATTACAATGACCCGGTCATCCGGGAGATGGCCGGCGAGTTTCTGCATGACCAGCTTTGCCAGGATCTTGAGCTGCTGGATGTGGCAGGCGATCCATTTGATATGGAAAAGGTACAGCGCGGTGAGCTGACACCGGTATTCTTTGGCAGTGCTATTAACAATTTCGGGGTGCAGACGTTCCTGGAGAACTTCCTGAAGCTTGCCCCAAAACCGGAGCCTCGCAAGAGCACCGTCGGTTTGATTGAGCCTACGGATGAGAAGTTCAGCGGATACATTTTCAAAATCCAAGCTAATATGAACCCGGCGCACCGTGACCGGATCGCTTTTCTGCGTATTGTATCAGGAAAATTCCAGCGAGGTATGAGCGTCAAGCATATGCGGGTAGGAAAAGAAATCAAGCTGTCGCAGCCGCAGCAGTTTCTGGCACAGGACCGGGATATTGTGCAGGAAGCATTTCCGGGGGATATCATCGGTTTGTTCGATCCGGGCATCTTCCGCATCGGGGATTCCCTGAGTCAAGCAAGTGAGATTGTGTTCGACGAGCTCCCGACCTTCTCTCCGGAAATCTTTGCCAAGGTAACGGTGAAAAATGCGCTGAAGCATAAGCAGTATCAGAAAGGGATCGATCAGCTGACGGAAGAAGGCACCATTCAGGTGTTCAACACCGTTAGCTTTGACGATACGCTATTGGGGGTTGTCGGTCAGCTCCAGTTTGAAGTGTTTGAATACCGCATGAAAGGCGAATATGGAGTGGACGTTCAACTACAAAGAATGCCATATCAGTTTGCCCGCTGGATCATAGACGATAACATCGATCCAAGCAAATTCCGCATTAACTCCACGCTTGTCAAAGACAAGAAAGGGAATTATGTCGTGCTGTTTGAAAATGAATATGCGATGAGAACGGCAATGGAGAAAAATCCGACTGCGAAGTTTCTGGAGACGGCGCCATAATAGCGCTGTTGCGGGGAACCAGACACGATTTAACTGCCGGAAAAAGCCGGAGTCTGTAATGGCTGCAGACTCCGGCTTTCCTGTGGGGATTCATTTTAAGGGTTGCGGGTTTACCTGCTTCAGATGCTCGTGCAGAATATGAACCATTTCGTTCTGCCGGCCTTGATCCAGGTTGGGCCAGATCATTTCAAATACGGCTCCGAGCCCGGGAAGGGCTGCTTCCGGCCCATGAATGGAGCCTTCGATCATATGCCTCAGGTCTTCTTCCGATTCTCCATGCACCTTGTGAATAATGGCTTGGCGTAAATCAAGCGTGATGGGCATCATGTTGTCCCTCCTGAGATGATCTGATTTAAATGAATCCATACTCAGCTTTCCCTGAGGTTGCCCCAAGTATGTATGTACAGGATTGTCAAGCCCGTGCTGATGCCTCCGCGGGTCTTGTTATGCTATACTAGGACGGTAGAAATGTGACATTTTCGGGAGGATAAGACATGGCTAAAAAACAGTACGCGGTCATTGGAATGGGACGTTTCGGTTCCAGTGTGGCCAATGCCCTCGGTGAAATGGGATACGATGTACTGGCCATCGATTCCAACGAACAACGTACCCAAGAAGTTGCCGAAATGGTAACCCATGCTGTGACGGCCGATTCCACCGATGAAGACGCCTTGCGTGCGCTCGGCATCCGCAACTTTGATGTTGTAGTGGTCGCCATCGGTGAAGATATACAAGCAAGCATTTTGACGACACTGATTCTGAAGGATATGGGCGTTCCGGTGCTGATTGTAAAAGCCAAGAATGAATTGCACGGCAAGGTGCTGCAAAAAATAGGAGCAGACAAGGTTGTTTATCCGGAACGGGATATGGGACTGCGAGTGGCGCATCACCTGACTTCGCCAAATATTTTGGATTATATTGAGCTGTCGAAGGATTACAGCATTTTTGATATGAGAGCGCCCAAAGCCATGCTCGGCAAGAACCTGAAGGAGCTGGATATCCGCGCACGCTATGGATGCAACGTGATGGGCATCCGCCGGGGACAAGAAATGAACATTTCCCCGAGTCCTGATGAACGTCTGGCGTCGGGAGATGTTCTTATCGTAGTGGGGCACAAAGATAATCTGAACAAGCTGGAGCAGGCTTTTGCCGATCAGCCATGAATAACAAGGAACGGATGAAACAAGCATGGAACTGATTTCCCCGAACAATCCGCGTGTGAAAGAGTGGGCGCAGCTGCTGGAGAAGAAGCATCGAACACGGCAGGGAAAATATATCGTAGAAGGTGTACATCTGGTACAAGAGGCGCTCCGGTCAGGGGCTGACGTGGAATGTATCGCTTATGATATGGAAAAGGGAATCCCACACGAGCTTGGCAGTTATGCACAGTTGCCTGACCGTAAGCCCGAATGGACAGCCGTCTCCGCAGCGGTGATTGCAAAATGTACGGAGACGAAGACGCCTCAGTCTGTATTTGCGGTTGTGCGTAAGGAAAGTCGTCCGGCGGACGAGCTTCTCCATCAGCAGACCGGCTTGGTGATTGTGCTGGACGGGGTGCAGGATCCGGGCAATGTCGGCACGATTATCCGCAGCGCGGATGCGGCGGGGGCGGTTGGAGTTGTGCTGGGCCATGGCTGTGCGGATCTGTATAACCCAAAGACGATACGCTCCACAATGGGTTCGATGTTCCACCTGCCCGTTGTAGAGGCTGAGCTTACTGAGGTATTGGCATCGGTTAAGTCTGCAGGGGCTCGTGTGGTCAGCACGTCACTGCAGGCGAACGATTCCTGTTACTCCTACAATTTCAGGCAGCCTGTTTGGCTGGTAATTGGGAATGAGGGACAGGGAGTTTCGGAAGCTGTCGCCGCCATGGTGGATGACAGCATTCTGATCCCGATGGCCGGGCAGGCTGAATCCCTGAACGCCGCGATGGCTGCAACGGTGCTGCTGTTCGAGGCCATGCGGCAGAAAAAATTCAACATAACATGAATATGAGACATACGAATGGCAGTAAGTCCTTGTAATACAAGGATTTGCTGCCATTTGGTTTATAAGAAAAGCGGGGTCATGGGAAATTCTTGATACTCATGATGAATTCCTTTCCAGTCTTCGAACAAGATGGCCTTTCACCGATAAACCGTTTCATCAACTTGCAGCTTGGCTAAATCTTGAACTTATGAAGAATGCTGCCGAAATCGGTTACTGCCGTTTCCTTTATGCTTCTCTGGAGACTTAATAATCCAGCAAGCGTCCATGATCATGCCATTGACCGTACATTTTATTTTCTTTCGTGTTCGCTATAAATTTGTCTAATCTGCTCTTAAATAATTCCGGCTGATTTTTAACGCTTTGTATGGTGTCGATTCGCACTCTTTGATAAAGATCCGGAAATGCCAAAAAATTCTCATACACTTGACTATCCTCTTTAAGTCTTTGTTCTATAACCCTATCTATTTTAAAAGAATCATGGTCCATGTCAGGAAGTACCTTTCTTCCTTCCTCACGCATTAACCCCAACTTTTCGAGGCGGCGGACACGTTCTTTATTCAGTTCAGTCCAGGAGCTTTTTTTGCTTCTGGGAGACAGTCTCTGCGCCAGTCCGGTTTCAGATATTTTCTTTTTGACTCCATCGATCCATCCAAAGCATAAAGCTTCTTCGACCACGTCCAAATATAACAACGTATCGGGAGTTGGTGTCATACTAACTATGACCCAACAAAATTTTTCAGTCTTGCAATTCTCCTGCAGCCAAATCCCCAAATCTTCTCTCGATTTTGCTGTGATGAGATTTTCAATTTCCATGGATAAAAGTACATTCTCCTTTCCAGATATGCAGAGCATGCAAAGGTGACTATTTTCCGAATAAATTGCGACACGCTACAATACCTCACAGGATATCATCGGCATAATTTTGCGGCGTCAGAGATTAAATGGACCCCGCCGGCTCTTGATACCAAAAAAGTGCATAGTCATTCATGGTGGATGCATGGCCCAATTGACGCAGCATTGTGGAAACATTACCCCTGTGATAGGTCCCATGATTGACCACATGCAGCACGATTTCCGATAAGCGTGTTTGACGGATTCCGGCGTATGGATTGTCAAGCAGAATGGTTTGCTCCAAATCGGGTTGGCTGCGGAACCATTCTCTGTGTTGTTCAGCTAACTCATCAAAGGAGTTGGCGTATTCATCCACAGAATACAAGGTACTCTTATTTAGCGGCATGCATGCTTGCAGCGCTTCTGGCATTCCAGTGCCTGTTAAAACAAGATACCACGACTTATCAACCGCATAAATATGACTTAGAGCATGGGCGATGGTGGAAAAAGAGCTGTTTACTTCTTGACTCAGTACAGAGGACGGGAGTTCCTTGATTCTGCCCAAGATCGTTTGGTTGGCCCAGACGTGATATTCATACATTTTTACAGGATAATTCATTTTATATCGTCTCCTTATCTATGCAATCGAATTCGATGTAACTGATATCATTGTAAAAAAAGAAGTATGACAACAGTCCGTCATACTTCTTCATAAAGTTTGAGTGCATTTTGAAGCTGTTCTTTTCCGTTTCATATTTGCAGATCATTATTATATCACAGATTTTTTCTTGCTAATCCTGGGATTGACCTGCTTGTTGTGTCGTAATTAAATGTAGCATAGAATAGTTTTAATTTTCCGGTATGCAAGGAGGATCAGAAATGTCCAACGAGCGTTTATTAATCATTAATGCAGATGATTTCGGCATGTGTCATTCAACGAATCATGCTATAGGCATGCTGCTGGCACAAGGTGCCATTGCTTCGTCAAGTCTCATGGTGACTTGTCCCTGGGCGCTTGAGGCTGTCCATTTGGTAAAACAGCACCCGAATGCGGATGTGGGAATTCATCTTACACTTACAAGTGAATGGGAGCATTACAAATGGGGGCCGCTTAACAGTCAGTTATCAACGTTGACGGATGAGTTCGGATATTTTCCGGCAGATACAAGTACGGTTATCTCCAATGCCGATCCTGAAGAGATGAGAGAAGAAGCGATTGCACAAATTGAACTCGCTCTGCGGATGGGAGTCGATATTACCCACATGGACAACCATATGGGCTCGATGTATCATGTCACTGAAATTCTGCTTGATCTGTGCGAGGCATATCGGCTCCCGCTGCGATATGCCAAGTATAGCGGACTGTTCTCCCAGCATCCCCGGCATAAAGAGCTGGTGAAGCTTGCGGAGAAGAAGGGCGTGTTCATACTCGATCACTTTGAGATGCTTCCCTTTTCCCCGCCGTCTGCCGGGATAGAGGTCTCATATGCTTTTACGAAAGAAGCGGCAATTCGCGCCATTAAGACGTTAAAACCCGGCCTGACCGAGCTGGTTTTTCATCCCTCACTGGATACCGGAGAATTAAAAGCAATTACGGATACATGGCAGATTCGCCGTTTCGAATATGATGTATTTCGTGACGAGGAGGTTATCCGCGTATTGCGGGAAGAAGATATTCGCTTGGTCACCTGGCGGGAAATTCGCGAAAGGCAGCGTTTGATGTGATAAAGACGAAAACCCTTGATTCATTCCCGATGAACCAAGGGTTTTCTCATTTAATTATTCAGGACGATCTTCTCCAGTTCGTCCAGCATTTGATTGGCCGCAAGCACGCCACCAGCAGTATTCCAAATGACATCACTAACTTGATGGGCGTTTCCGTTTTTAACGGCGTTTAGATTTTGCCAAAGCGGATCGTTTGTCCACTCTGATTCCGTAGCCAGCGCTTCCTGATCTCCATCCGGAGCATAAGTGAAGTAAAAAAGGATATCCCCATCCATTTTAGGAATCACTTCTTTTCCTACCTCGATTGCAAGTTTTCCCAGTTTATTATCATCAGTAAAGAGCGCTTCTTGCTGTGCAGCACGCTTAAATCCCAATTCGTTCAAAATAACACCAGAGAAAGAATCTGTATAATAAATTCGGGTTTTTCCAGCCATGAAACGAATAACCGATACTTCCTGATTTACTTTGTCGCCCAGTTTTTCTTTCACCTGTGCTACGTGCTTATCATAATCTTCCAATACTTTATTGCCTTCATGCTCTTTATTCAAAGCCTTTGCATATAACTTGAAGTTATCTTTCCAGTCTCCCCTTAATGTATCAGAGAAAACTGTAGGAGCAATCGCCTGCAGCTGCTCATAAATGTTTTCCTGGCGCATTTTGGTTCCGATAATCAGATCTGGCCGTAACGCCGCAATGGCCTCAACGTTTACCTCGGATTCTGTGCCAACAACCTTCGCATCTTTCATTTTATCCTGGATATGTTCGTACCATGGATTCCCGGTCCATGATTTCACAGCCCCAACCGGAGTTACCCCCATGGCAAGCAGAGCCTCTGTGCCTTCATTGGTTAACACAACTATACGCTGCGGTGTTCCTGTTATCTCTGTTTTGCCCATCGCATGCTCTACCGTGTATTTTTCGTTTGTTGCTGCTGCAGCTTCATTCTTTGGCTCTTCCTTTGTCCCGCAAGCGCTTAATAGCAGGGATAAGGTAAGACACAGCATAAGTAGACCCCAAGAAACCCTCTTCAATGATGTAACCCCCGTCGCTGATAATGATTTTCAATTACAAAAAGAATGATATAATTCGAAGAGTAGATATGTCAATTGTTTTATTGATAAAAATTCTCATTGACTATTATCTCAATTTTACTAGACTGAAAATAATGAGCAGAAAGGGTACATAAACATGATTTTTCAAACCACACCAAAGAAAACGGCAGGATTAATACTATTTGGCTTTTTACTTATGTGTTGCCTGGCGGCAAGTGTCATATACGGTTATGTAGATACAAATCCAAGTACGGTAATAGACTCTTTTACAAAATTTAATGGTTCAAACGAACATATTATTGTTCAGAATGTCCGCATTCCGCGCGCTCTGATTGCGGCAGCCGTAGGAGCAAGCCTTGCCATAGCAGGGGCAATATTGCAGGCATTGACCAAAAATCCGCTCGCCTCGGCCGGGATATTGGGGATTAACGCCGGAGCGTCTTTTTTTATTGTTTGTGCTGTTGTTGTTTTCTCAGTTCATTCGCTTCAGGTGTTTTCCTGGCTCGCCTTCCTTGGCGCGGCTTTTGCCGCATCACTGGTGTTCATGATCGCTTCCATCGGCAAGGAAGGACTCACTCCTATTAAATTGACGCTTGCCGGGGTTGCCATCGGAGCTGTGTTTTCATCATTGACGCAAGGACTTCTTACCTTAAATGAGACGGCGCTTGACGAGGTATTGTTCTGGCTCGCGGGCTCTGTGCAGGGACGTAAATTGGAAACGTTAATCCATGTGCTTCCTTATCTGATCATCGCCTGGCTTGGTTCGATGCTGATGGCAGGAAAAATAAATCTTTTACTGCTTGGTGATGATGTGTCACGGGGATTAGGTCAGCGTACGCAGCTTGTGAGGGGGACACTGGTGCTGATCGTTGTGCTGTTGGCCGGAAGTTCAGTCGCAATTGCTGGACCGATTGGCTTTGTGGGCATCATTATCCCGCATTTTGCCCGTGCATTTGTGGGCACAGACTATAGATGGGTTATTCCTTACAGCGGGGTATTTGGTGCAATATTGTTGCTGGCTGCCGATATAGGGGCGAGGTTTATATTGATGCCGCAGGAGGTTCCTGTCGGTGTAATGACAGCCGTGATTGGAACGCCGTTTTTTATTTATATTGCTCGTAGAGGAGTCCTAACAAAATGAAAAAGCAAATAGCTCTACGAATCGGTTCTGGCGTTTCATTATTGCTGAATCAGAAAGCACTTCTTACTTCGGTATGTTTGCTCATTTTAACATTCGTTCTGTTCTTGCTGAGTACAGGAATGGGGGATATGAATATTTCTCCTATTCGGGTCCTACAAGCTATTTTTGGCGGAGGGGACGACATGGAGAGACTCGTTGTTACATCCATTCGTCTTCCCCGTATTTTAATGGCATTGTTTGTTGGTATTGGTCTGGCTATAGCAGGCAGTATTCTACAGGGGCTTGTACGTAATCCGCTGGCTTCACCGGAAATTATTGGAGTAACAGGGGGAGCAGGCGCTGCGGTGGTCTTGTTTCTGGCTTTTTTTAGCGATCGGGATACCGGATCATTGCTGATCAGTATTGAGTGGCTGCCGCTCGGTGCGTTTATTGGCGCGACATTAACTGCCTTTATCGTTTATCTGCTCTCTTATAAGCATGGAGAGGTGGTGCCCTTGCGGCTGGTGCTGATCGGGATTGGCATTGCCGCACTGATGCAGGCGGTCACGACATTTTTTATGATTCTTAGCCCTATACACACAGCCAGTCAAGCGAATATTTGGCTGATTGGTACGGTAAATGGAACGAATTGGGGGGATATTGCCGTACTGGCTCCCTGGATCACGGTCATTAGCCTGGTGACCTGGATTGCTGCACGCAAGTTAAATGTACAGCAGCTGGGGGATTCTCTTGCAACCGGACTGGGAAGCAATGTCGGACGTCAGAGACTCTATTTGCTGCTTCTTTGTACTGCTTTGGTGGGAGGGGCGGTTGCGTTTGCAGGCGGGATTGGCTTTGTTGGATTAATCGCACCTCATATCGCGCGTAAGCTTGTTGGTTCAGCTTATGGTGCGCTTATTCCCGCAGCTGCACTGATAGGGGCATTACTCGTGATGGCTGCTGATTTAATTGGCAGAACTCTATTTTCACCTTTGGAAATACCGACGGGTGTTTTTACAGCTGCGATCGGGGCTCCATATTTTATTTACTTGTTGTTTAAAAGCAGAAACTCATAAAGAGTAAGCAGAGGACGGGGAAGCTATGCATGTATTGGAAACGAAGGATCTAACATTGTCATACGGTGGCTCTATTATTATTGACGAACTGGAGTTATCCATTCCCAAAGGCAAAATCACTGTGCTCATTGGAGGAAACGGGTGTGGAAAATCAACGCTGCTCCGTTCTTTGGCCCGGCTATTGAAGCCTGCTACGGGTAAGGTTTTTCTTAACGGGAATGCAATTGAGGCACAATCGACCAAAGAGGTGGCCAAGCAGCTTGCGATTTTACCGCAAGGTCCATCTGCTCCGGAAGGTCTGACTGTCCTGCAGCTTGTGAAGCAGGGCCGTTATCCGTATCAAACATGGTTGAAGCAGTGGTCTGAAAAGGACGAGGAGAGTGTCCGGAGAGCACTTGAGGTTACGGCCATGACGGACCTGGCTGACAGGCTTTTAGAGTCCCTGTCCGGCGGCCAGCGGCAAAGAGCCTGGATTGCGATGACTTTGGCGCAGGATACGGATATTATCTTATTGGATGAACCGACCACATACCTGGATATGACCCATCAAATCGAGATTCTGGATTTGCTGTTTGAGCTAAATAAGAACGATCAACGAACCATTGTCATGGTATTGCATGATTTAAATTTGGCTTGTCGTTATGCTCATCATATCATAGCTGTTCATGATCGTAAGGTGTATGACCAGGGAAAACCGGAAGAGATCATTAATAAGGAGCTTGTACGTAACGTATTCCGATTAGAGTGCGAGGTTCTTAGTGACCCGATTTCCGGCACACCACTTTGCATTCCTTATGGCAAGGGCCGACACCTGTGATCTGCATATAAAAGGATCGCCAAGCTGTGCAGCTTATGCGATCCTTTTTGCTTTTACCATTTCTGATTCTGCTGCTTCAGCTGGATCTCCCAATATTTCAAGGAGTTAAAGGGATTGACCGCCCCGCTGGCATCGTAGATGCCGACGTGAAGATGAGGGACAAACTGTCCCGAGGTCCCTTCCGGACCATAGCCGGTATTACCTACATAACCGATCATTTGCCCTTTTTTCACAACAGAGCCTTTGGCAACGTTATCTGCATATTTGCTCAAATGCGCGTAATAAAGCGAATAGCCATTCGCGGTCTTGATCATCAACCGCCAGCCTCCCAGGGTGCTCCAGCCGTAATTGGTGACCACGCCGTCCGTTACGGAATAGACCGGTGTTCCCAGGGGAGCCAGAATATCCGTTCCTTCGTGATGGCGGTCGCCGCCGAATTTGCGGGCATCGCCCCACGTATCGCTGAAAGAGCTGTACGTATTCATGGCTAAAGGGAACAGCCCGTCTTCCCAGAAAACAGGCACAT
The DNA here is from genome assembly GCF_046098255.1 of Paenibacillus jiangxiensis. Taxonomy (NCBI): domain Bacteria; kingdom Bacillati; phylum Bacillota; class Bacilli; order Caryophanales; family Paenibacillaceae; genus Paenibacillus; species Paenibacillus jiangxiensis. The sequence goes on along the minus strand of NZ_JBJURI010000023.1, from coordinate 81,737 downwards.
CTGCCTCTTCCTGCGGCGTCCCGCCTGATCCCTGTGAAAGAGAAGGGAGAGCTGCTGAAGCAGTTGTCTCATTATTTGAGTCATTATTGGAGAGATTAGCCTGTTTCGAAGCAACTGCAGCAAAGCTTGTTTGGGAGCCAGTTCGTATGTTCAAGGTCTGCCCTTCGTAAATCAGATCGCTCTGCAGTCCGTTATCCTGTTTCAGGACGGAAATGGAAAGCCCGTATTTTTGGGCGATCAGGAAGAGGGATTCTCCTTTGCTGACCTTATGTACCGTAAAATGGCCCATTGCCGCTGTATTGGGGGCTTCGGCTTCGGTTTTATGGGCGTTTTGTGCAATGGAGACGGTCTGCTCCGCTGCCGCGGCGTGGATACGCAGGGATTGACCTGCGTAAATCATGTCTCCCTGCAATTGATTCCACGTCTTAAGCTCCACCACCGTAACGTTGTTGGCCTTGGCTATATTCCACAAAATATCGCCTGGCTTCACTTGATACAGCTCTGATGGGGAAGAAGCTGCACCGGCCGTACCGGCGTTAAAGGACGTTAATGCCATTCCAATGGTCAGGGTGATCCATTTCCTGCTGCAGTTTCTCATGTTGTCGGTAATCCTCCTGAATATGTGGTCATAAATATACGCTTGTACTTGGTTTATCGGTAAGAAGACTTTTGTTTTGCAGTGCTTAGTCTGAAATGAAAGAAGGCAGACTCCTCAAGAGGCTGCCTTCTTATTGGCCTTTAACGCTTTTTTCTCTTCCTGCTCCCATTTCCTGAGCAGCGGGTACGGATCAAAGGACCATTCCGTCAAGCCGCTGTCCCGGTATATCCCGTAATGGAGGTGGGGCGGGAACTTGCCCTGTGTGCCGGGCTTGCCGTATCCTGAACTTCCTACCCAGCCAATAGTCTGGCCTGGCTTTACGATATCCCCGTTATGAAGGTTTTTCTCGAAGCCTTGCAAGTGAGCATAGTAATGGTACCTGTTATCAATATCCCGGATTCCGATCCTCCATCCGCCGAATGGATTCCAGCCTTTGACTTCAATCACTCCGTAACAGGTGCTGCGGACCGGTACGCCATATCCAGCGAACAAATCCGTTCCTTCGTGTATTCTGTAACCCCCCCAGTTTCTCCCGCTTCCCCACGTGCTGCGATAGGAATAGTCACTGCCCAGCGGCAGGGGAAATGCGTGTTTGTGGAGGTCCAGGGTGCCGAACGTCTGGTACAGCTTGGTGAACTGTTGAATCCGCTGAACAGCACGGGGATTATGATAATACTCCCACAAAGCAATATTGAAGTGATCCTCTGATTTTCCGAATGATGCGATATGGGACGCCATGGTGTACAGAAGATCCTTATCGTTGTCCCGGCTGGCTATGCCGTCGCCTGAACCGTCCTGACCGTAGCCGTCAAAAAAATCGATCGAGGCTGGATTGCTGTCGCCATGATCGGGATTAAGCCAGCCGGACCAGGCCATCTCACTGATATAAATTCCCGTGATCCGCTCGTTATGCTTTCTGTCCTTCGGATGGGCAAGGGTAAGCGTACGCTCGTATTGATCAATGGCCGCCAAGCGCTGCCAGGGAACGCCTGTTGCTTTCTGCATGTGGCGGTACAGAGCGATCCTGGCGTCGTAAAGCCGTTCTCCACTCACTTTCTCCGCAGCGGGCTGTGCTGCGGCTACCGCTCCCGCTGCAGGCGAGGCCGTCCATACAAAAAGCAAAATTCCGGCCAACAGGACCGTCAGCAGCAGCGGCACGCGATCTGTGTTCAGGTTGAAAGGCAAAGCACACTCCTCCTTCCGGCCGGGCCTGTTGCCCGTTTTGATAGGACTGCCGCGGTTCATGGATCAGGCAGTGCTTTTCATTAGATTTATCCTAAAAGAAGCATTTTATCCAAAATGGCGGGGCTTCGCTTAAAAACAAAGAATGGAGGCTTTCCCATCGCTTTCATGTTATAATATAGGGCAATGACAGTAACCTCATTAGAAAGAAGGTTCATGACATTGTCCAAAAAAGTAAAAGAACCTAAACCCGATTGGATCCGTATCAAGCTGACTACGGGGGACAACTATCAGGAAATTAAAAGCATGATGCGTTCAAAGACACTGCATACGGTATGTGAAGAGGCGCGCTGCCCTAACATTTACGAATGCTGGGCGAACAGAACAGCAACATTTATGATATTGGGGGATATTTGCACCCGGGCCTGCCGTTTTTGCGCGGTGAACACAGGGATGCCTACCGAGCTTGATTTGCAGGAGCCGGAACGTGTAGCAGAGGCGGCCGAGCAGATGAACCTGCGTCACTGTGTCGTGACAAGCGTAGCGCGTGACGATCTCAAGGACGGCGGAGCTTCCATTTTCGCCGCAACGGTTAAGGCCATCCGCAAGCGTCTTCCGCTGTGCACTGTAGAGGTGTTGATCCCGGACTTTCTGGGAAGCAGAGAATCTCTGCAAATCGTAATGGATGCCAAGCCTGATATTTTGAACCACAATATTGAAACCGTCGAACGCTTGTCGGATACCGTGCGGGCCAAAGCCAAGTATCGCCGTTCCCTCGAGTTGCTGCAGCGTGCCAAGGAAATGCAGCCGTCCATTCCTACCAAATCAAGTATTATGCTCGGTGTGGGCGAAGAATGGGATGAAATACTGCAGGCGATGGATGATCTGCGGGCGGTTGGCTGCGATATTATGACGATCGGTCAGTATTTGCAGCCGTCCGATAAGCATCTGTATGTGAAAAAATATTATCCTCCTGAGGATTTTGCGAAATTGAAGGAAGAAGGATTGAAGCGCGGCTTCAGCCACGTGGAATCCGGCCCGATGGTACGCAGCTCCTACCATGCGCATGAGCAGGTGAAATCGGCCGCTCAGCATAAGGAAGAAGGCGCCGTTTCGCAGGCTTGATCGGGGAAAGGCGGTATGTGACCTTGTTTCAGATTGGCGGCAAAATATACGAACTTGTACAGGACTATAAAAATGGATGGAATCCCGAGGCGTTTCGGGACCGGTACAGCGAAGTGCTCGACCGTTATGATTACATTATCGGAGATTGGGGTTATAACCAGCTCCGGCTAAAAGGTTTTTACCGGGAAGGGCACCCCAAGGCGAACAAGGATACCTCCATCAGCGTTCTGTCAGACTACATCAATGAATACTGCAACTTTGGCTGTGCTTATTTTGTGCTTCATAGAGTTCAGGGAGCGCCCAATGCTTATGCCGAACCGCTGGATGCCGCCGGAACAGGTGAACAGGAGCTTCAGGAAGAGGGCGCTGTGCAGCGGACCGATGCAGAGGAGCCAAGGCTGCGTGAGCACCAGCACCGTGATATGAGGCAGCCTCGCGATCGGGAGCGGCGCGAACGAGAACCGCGGGACTTCAAGCGGCAGCGGGAACACCGTCAAAGCCCGGACAAAAGCAAGCCGCGCTCAGGCCGCGAGTCCCAGGATCAGCGGGAGGTAAAAGTCAGCCGTTTTGATCGGAATGCGGATCAGCGGGAAAGGCAGCCGCGCTTTGCAAAGGAGCAGGGTAACCCTCCGGCTCAGCAGGAGAAACGTAGTGAAAGGCAAACCCAAGAACATAATGGCGCCAAAAGCGACAGCGGTTCCTGATTTCAGGAACCGCTGTTTGTGCTTCAGGCTAAGTATCAATTCAAAAATGAGTTACGGACGCGATCCCAAAAAGGGTAGGGACGGTAACGGGCAAAGCTGACCTTGTCCTTCGCCACTTGGCACCTTACGGACACCAAATCGTCAAGCTGGATATTCAAATGGTCCACGGTCAGCAGCAGCCGCTGCTCTTTCCGGGAGATAATGTCACAATGATGATGCTTGGGCAGCATCAATGAAGAGCCCAGCGTCCGGAAGACGCGGTTGTTGATGGAAGCGATCTCGCCCAACTGGAGCGCTTCGATGCTCGGGTGCACCACCGCTCCACCCACTGCCTTGTTGTAAGCCGTACTGCCGGATGGCGTGGATATGCATATTCCGTCGCCACGGAACATTTCAAAGGCGGTGTCGTTAATATCAACCTGGGCGACAACTGTACCGTCCACACCCTTCAATGTAAACTCATTGAGAGCAATAAAGGAGGCGCTTCCCGACTTCTTGTGAATCTCCAGCTCAATGAGGGGGTATTTCATAATTCGCGGATTGCCGTAGCCCTCCGGCCCGTTGACACTCATCAGCTCCACCAGTTCTTCGAGCTCGTCCGCCCGCCAGTCGGCGTAAAAGCCGAGGTGTCCCGTGTGCACACCCACAAACGCAATGTCCGGAATCTGGTCCGTGAACGTGTGAAACGCATGCAGCATGGTGCCGTCTCCGCCGATAGAAACCACGATCTCCGGAGACTCCGCATCAAGCTTGAAACCCTTACCTTCCGCAAGACGGTGAAACTGTTGACTCAGCTCAATGGAACGCTTATCCCCGCGATCCAGAACATAATATCTCAAGGTGAAAAGCTCCTTTGTCATGTATATATATCGATCATAATTGCAATTGAACGCAAATGCAATCCATGAACCGGCGTTTTTTCTATGAGATTAGCTCTGATATCATTCCGGCCGCTGTATCGGCTTGAAGAAAATCCGCGCCAGCAGGGCAAGCACAATGAGAACAGAAAGCACCAGTACAAAGAGAAACGGCAAATACGCTATAAGAGCTGAACCGCCTTGGACCGGAGCAGGCCACAGGGAATAGAACACCGCGGCGGCTTCGCCATTTCCCATCAGCGGCTTCCACATCAGAAGCAGCAAAACGGGGGAGATCACGGAGTGAACCGCGCGGGCCAGCAGAAAAGGTGGGTAACGGAGATTCGTATCGTTCAGGATGCTGGTGATCTGCGCATGAACGGATAGGCCGCCCCATGAAAGCACAAAGACTGCTGCCGCAGCCTTGTAGGCCAGCGGAACGCCTGACACGGCACCTGCCGAGCTTGCGCCCAAGGTCACTTCGAAAATTCCGCCAACGATGGCATCCCCAAGAGCAGCAGGCATCCCCAAACCTGTCAATACAATGTCGGCACATCTGTACAGCCATTGCATTAGCCCCGAGCGGCTCAGGGATTCAAGCAGCACGCAAAAGAATACGACAAGGCCTCCGACGACAATAATAAGCTTCAGGGAAGATTTCACGGAGTCGCTCAGCATCTCTCCGAAAGACCGTCCATCCTCCAGGCGCGCCTGATGCATTGCCTGCAAAGCCTCGCGCCACCCGGCTCGTCCCTTTCCGTTTGGACTTGAAGAAGCCGGAGCGTGGGGCGCATGGAAACGCATTAGGAGGCCGATCAGAAGCGCCCCGAGGTAGTGGGACAGGACGATAACTACGGCGATGGACGGATTGTGGAAAAATCCGACAGACACAGCTCCGATCAGAAATATGGGGTCCGAAGAAGTCGTAAAAGCGACCAGCCGTTCGCCCTCTTCACGGGTCAGCAGCTTCTGCTGCCACAGCTTGGCGGTCAGCTTGGCTCCGATCGGATAACCTGATGCACAGCTGATGGCTGCTACGAACCCCCCGCAGCCTGGTACGCGAAACAAAGGCTTCATCAGCGGGTCCAACAATGTACCGATTCCGTGTACAATGCCAAAGCCGAGCAGCAGCTCCGATATAACGAAGAACGGAAACAGAGATGGAAACAGCACATCCCACCAAATGGCAAGCCCCCGTACACCGGCCTGAAGTGTAGCCAGAGGGTGAAGAGCCATAAGTAAACATGTAATGAACAGGGAAGCGCTGAGCAGGATAACGGACCACTGCCGATAGACAGGCACGGAATCCCTCCTTGGGCCCATGGATTTGACATAATAAAAGGGCCTAGTTCACCATATGATCCGGGCTGGACAAAGAGTACAAAAAAGACGGATGAAGTCCGTTCAATGGCTGTACTTTTGTTTTTAGTGTGTTAAAATAATGAAACCAACGATAAAACTCTTGAGGATGGAGTGATAAAGATGAGTGTCGTTGCCGGTATTCTGGTTTGTGCGTTTGTATATGTCATTCGTGCCTCTCTCGTCCATCCCGGTGAAGAGGATTGGCGGAGTTACTAATATTTCTAGATCATGGCGCTGTCGGCGCCATTTTTTTGTTTTTTAGTGCTATAATATAAGCGTCTTGCATTTTTGATTCTAATTAAGAAAGTTGGCGGATATGTGAATCCTAACTTATCCATTTATGATAACCTTGGCGGAGCGGAGGGTGTGCGTGCCCTGGTGGAAGCCTTTTATCCGCGGGTTCAAAAAAATTCGCTGCTCGCTCCATTGTTCCCGGAAGATATTCGTCCCGTGATGGAGAAGCAGTATATGTTTCTCAGCCAGTTTTTCGGCGGTCCTCCCCTTTTCTCCGAGGCATACGGCCACCCGATGATGCGGGCGCGTCATATGAATTTTCCAATTACGGTGGAAAGAGCGGACGCCTGGCTTGAATGCATGGCCGGAGCGCTTGAGGAAGTTGGTGTGGAGGAGCCCTTTCGAACATTTGTGCTGGAGCGTTTGTCGGGGCCTGCCTATCATTTTGTAAATACCCCTGGTTGATCACGGTGTTTTCGGGAAAGGGATGTAGTCATTGGAAATGGAAGCTTTATACACGATCAAACTGAACTGTGCGTATTGTTCGGAGGAGTATAAGACATCTAGAGTCAGACCCAGCCTGAAAAAGGCGGTCCGCACCGATTCCGATTTTTGCAGTTATTACAAAAACGAAAATCCCGACTATTATGTAGTCCGCATATGTCCGAACTGCGGCTTTGCTTCCACGGAGCATTCGACGGACAAGCTTAATGATGCGCAAAGGACACAGTTTGCCGAAAAGATCGGCAGCAGATGGGAGAAAAGGGATTATGGCGGCGAGCGTACATGGAAAAATGCGCTGGAGACCTACAAGCTGGCCCTGCTATGCGCGCAAGTCATTGGTGAAAAGGAACGTGTCATTGCCAGTCTTTTGCATCATATCGCGTGGCTGTACCGGTATGAAGCCATGGAGACGGAGGAGATGCGCTTCCTGACATTCAGCCTTGAATCCTATATCAAAGTGTATGAGCTTGAGGGTGTGGGGGGCAACAATGCGAAGCTGCTGTATCTGATCGGCGAGCTGCACCGCAGAACGGGCAATTTTCACGAAGCCGTGAGGTGGTTCTCGCGGGTTATTAACGACAAGAGCATTATCGATGCAGCCATGATCAGGGCTTCCCGTGAGCAATGGGGCGTCCTGCGCGAACAGATGCTGGCCAAAAATATCGGCCTTCCGGACGAAATGCGGGAGCCTTCCTGATTAGGCTTCGCCCAGTTTGCATCGGGCGAGGGAAAAGTAGGTACCGGGAGCTTGTCTGTTTAGTCCCGGTACTGAAGTTTCCTTGCACCGCCATCATTTCAGCTGATTCCGGAGCGGAACATCGGCCAACAGGTAATCCCCGTCACAATCAACCAGAGTAACTCTGCTGTGACAGCAGGGGAAGACGAGCAGCTTTTTCTTGCCCTCCTGAATCTCCTTCAGTTCGCGGGGCTTGAGGGGGAGCAGGACGTGATCCGTACCACAGAAAGGACAGTCCTGAACGTATACGTCCCCCATGACGACATCGTAAGGCCAGGTGCGTTCGAACGGAATCATGATTCCTCTTTCTTGCCGCTGTCGCCTTCCGACTCTGTCTTTGCTAGCTCCGCAAGCTTCTGCATCAGAATATGCTGCGGCATATGCATCAGATTTTCAATGGGCACACCGAGCTTCTCTGACAGCTTGATGGCCGTTTCGGGCGATATTTGTAAAGGTCTCATGAATTTACCTCCTACATACTTATAATCGGGAACATACCGGTTTTTCTCATGGGGTTATTCTACTTAGTTATACACTTTATATGGGGGCAGTTCAAATGCCGGCTGTCCTTTTATCAACCATTTAACCATTTCTGTGAAAGGTGGAGACAAGATGAAAACTCCGTTACAGCAAACATGGGACCTGGAGTCTATTTTCAGCGGGGGATCTTCCTCTCCTGCATTTGCTGAGTACTTGAATGCCCTGGAAGCCGATATCAAAAGACTGCTCGCCGAGGTGAAAGCCGCGAAAGCGCCACAAACGCTTCCGGAAACCGAGCGTCTGGACGGAATACTGGAACTGTTGCAGGATTGTGGCAGCCGCGCCTCTCAGGCTACCGCTTTTGTCGAGTGCCTGGGGGCACAGAACCAGGATGACAAGGAAGCGGTCCGGCTCAGCTCACGCATCAGTTCTCTCAGAGCTCTGCTGGAGACAGCGCGCACGGTTTATCAGAACCTTCTCCGCATGACGGATGATGACATATGGGCCCGCTGGCTGGAGAGAGACAACATTAAGCCGGTTGCATTCGTGCTGAATGAGAGCCGCGAAGAGGCCAGGGAGAAAATGGCACCAGAGCTTGAGAGCCTTGCGCTTGATCTCGCTGTCGACGGATATCATGGCTGGGGTGCCTTCTATGACACGATCGTCAGCAAGGTATCCATTCCTGTGGAAGAGAACGGAAAAGTTGTTCATCTGTCCGCAGGACAGGCCGCGAACAAGCTTCATCATGCCGAACGGTCGATAAGGGAGAAGGTTTTTGCCGAATGGGAAAAAGCCTGGACGGACGTGGAGGACTATTGCGCGGATACCCTTAATCATCTGGGCGGCTTCAGGCTGAAGCTGTATGAAAACCGCGGCTGGAACGACGTGCTCAAGGAGCCGCTCAGCATCAACAGAATGTCCAAAGAAACGCTGGATATGATGTGGCAGGTTATTGTGGAGACCAAGCCTGTGCTGGTCAAATACCTTGAGCGCAAAGCAAAGCTGCTGGGTGTCGAGCGCTTATCCTGGCATGACATTGAAGCTCCCGTTGGAGACTCCTCGGAGCATATCAGCTATGACGAGGCGGCTGCGACCATTGTTGAGCAATTTGCCAAATTCAGTCCGGATATGGCCGCTTTTGCCGAGATGGCTTTTGAGAAAAGCTGGATTGAAGCGGAGGACCGCCCCGGCAAGCGTCCGGGTGGATTCTGTACCTCGCTGCCTGTAAGCAAAGAAACCCGTATCTTTATGACCTATGCGGGCACGGCAAGCAATGTATCGACCCTGGCCCACGAATTGGGGCATGGCTATCACCAGCATGTCATGGATGAGCTTCCTGAGCTCAATCAGAACTATGCCATGAATGTGGCGGAGACCGCTTCAACACTCGCTGAGCTCATCGTCTCCGACGCACTGGTAGAAGCAGCTGCAAGCGAGCAGGAGAAGCTGGCGCTGCTAGAGGATAAAATTCAACGCAGCGTCGCGTTCTTTATGAATATTCACGCACGCTTTCTGTTTGAGACCCGGTTTTATGAGCAGCGCAAGCCAGGCATCGTAGGAGCGAAGCAGCTGTGCGAACTGATGGCCGAGGCGCAGATGGAAGCATACTGTGGTGTTCTGGCTGAGATACATCCGCATTTCTGGGCGTCCAAGCTGCATTTTTATATTACGGATGTGCCGTTCTATAATTTCCCTTACACATTCGGCTACATGTTCAGTGCGGGAATTTATGCCCATGCGCAGAAGAGCGGCGGCAATTTTGCCAAAGCATATGATGAACTGCTGCGCGACACCGGCCGTATGACGGTAGAAGATCTGGCAAGCAAGCATCTGGGAAGCGATTTGACCAAACCGGATTTCTGGCGCGGGGCGGCAGAACTTGCTGTGAAGGATATCGAGTTATTTTTGAGCATGACGGAATAAAACGACAGGGAGATCCCTATTTAAGGGGATTTCCCTGTTTGTTTTTTCATGGGGAAACATCAGGAATATTGGCGTCTTTAGCAAATTATGTCGATTTATGTGGCAATCTGATGTCCAAAATCACAAATCATGTATAAATATGAGAGTGGTCTAGGGATAAACTCCCATTTATGTCGTTGTATATTGAATAGGTCATGATACTCACATATAATATGAGACATAAGACCTAGTAATAATGGTTTTATATAAGACTTAAGGAGGTATTGTATGATTAAGATGGAGCAGCTATCGCTGGCCAGACAGGTAGATATGGTCTTTCGAGAGTTGGATGACGAATTATCGGGTATGGATTCGGGAATTGTGTTTTTGCAAATCCGCAATAACGTGATTGGTAAGTTTGGTATCCGCCATTATCCGGTGGAAAGCAGGGGCGGCCGTATGCAGGTGCCGGGGTCAGGCTTAAATGCGCAGCAGCGCTCGTCCTTTCGCAGCATGGCGCTGGAGACGCTGAAGCTGAAGCAGAAATGGACGCACGGGGAAATTTCGTACGAATTTGCGGTCAGGCAGGGGATGATCGTCGTTGATACCACGATGGAATCCAATTATAACATGGCTAATCTTATGATACGTTATCCTAAGCACCATACATATCAGGAAGCGAATACGGAATCATCTTAAATTTTTAATTCTTCTCATAACAAGGAAAGCGGCCTGTAGAGGGCCGCTTCCTGTTTTCTTCATATGATCTCATTTTACGATTACAGACCGGTTTTACCGGATTGGCCTGCGATGGATGCCTCAGCGATTTGTACCAGACGCTTCGTGATGTAACCTCCGAGCGAACCGGCTTCTCTGGAAGGCATATTACCATAATAGCCGTCCTGTGGAATCGTAATGCCCAGCTCCTGAGCTGCTTCATATTTCAACTGCTCCAGCGACGCATTAGCTTGAGGTACGACCAGGTTGTTGCTGCGACGACGACGTCCGCCTTGATTCGTTTCGTACATGATGCTCACCTCCTTCGGCTGTGGTGAGGTTAGTATGCTACGGGATTATGAAAATATCCGCCGAAGGAGGGAGAAAAAAAGAGGTAAATTAGGGGAAAACAATTTCAAGACGAGTATTCAGATCAATCGTTTGCCCGGGTTCCAGGCGAATCAGGCCTGTAAAATCATTTCCTTGCTTCAGATTTGGAGCATCCGGCAGCCAGGTGTACGGCTCGATGCACAAAAACTGATCTGCTTCCCCTTTCGTATATAAAACCCAATGCTTAAAGAACTGTTCGTCCGCACTGTATTTAATGCTGTACCCGTCATCCCTTGCAAGTAGGGCAACGGCCTGGCCGCTTGCGGCGCGCAGAGGCGTATCAAGATTAAGTCCCTTCAGGGATATTCCTTCCGGCAACTGCGCGAGCGCCCCCAGCTCCTCCACCTCACCGGTGGACAGCAGCTGTTCGTCCATCGCATATATTCCATTAACCGGCAGCTTGATCGACCATCTCTCCGGTTCCCCGTCGAGCAGAAACCATGTATGGTAGCCGATGCCGAACGGAACGGCCGTTTCACCCCGATGTGCAACCTTCAAGGTCTGGCTGAAGCTGCTTCCTTCAAGACGGAACACCATTTCAAGGCGAAGCGGAACAGGAAACTGTCTCATCCAATTTTCATCATTGTCGGTTAAAAACTCAGTGGTAATGCTGCAGGAATCATCGTCTTCTTCAATGTCACTGACACACCAGGCCTGGGTGCGATGCAGTCCATGGATATGATTGTCGTTGGCTGTGTTGCGGTCGAACTGGTACTCCACTTGGTCGTAGACAAAATGCCCTCCGCGGATCCTGCCCGGCGGAATCAGCATGGGAATACCGAAGTGATACGGCTTTTGCAGATAAAAGGATAAATCCTCCTCGGCCGGCTTGCGCAGGATTTCCCGGCCGTTTATATTATCCCGCATCGAGATAACATTATTGCCCAAACGCGGTAGCAGCGTGACTTCCAGTTCCCGGCTATGTAAAATGTAAGTGTCGTAACCGTTCCATTGCCCTTTGGTCACTTGTTTCATATCCATGCTCCTTTGTCCACTGTAATCGGCTCTTCACCGTACAATATTATGATAACAGATTTTGCGTCTGCAAGTACAAAATCGAGATTTGACAATAAACTCCTCCGGAATTATCATGAATACAAACAAGATGCCAATGCAGTGATAAGGACAAGTAAGCATTCAGGGATACACTTCAGAAAGCCGGTGGCTGATGCGAACCGGTGTGGACTGACTGCCGAATGGACCTTGGAGTGCCGAGCGGAACGGAGATGTTTTCTCCCCAGTATGCCGGACGGCTGTTCCCCGTTACAGGAACCTTAAGGCAGATGGATGATGTTTTAGGTTGCTGACCATCTGTGAATAAGGGTGGTACCACGGTCTCGCGTCCCTTTTGGGGGATGGCGGGCTTTTTTGCGTTTCGGGGCTTCGTTGGATGTTGAGAAGAAAATGGCAGGAGGAATAGCACAATGAAAACCGTATTGTCGGGGATTCAGCCCAGCGGACAGCTGACGCTGGGTAATTACATTGGAGCAATGAAAAACTTTGTTAAACTGCAGGAGGATCATCGCTGCTATTTTATGATTGTTGATCTTCACGCTATTACCGTGCCGCAGGAGCCCGCACTGCTTAGAGAGCAATCCGCTGCAGTCGCTGCGCTCTTTGTAGCTGCCGGTATTGATCCTGAAAAATCGGCTGTCTTTATGCAATCCCATGTTCCGCAGCATGCTGAACTGGGCTGGCTGCTGACGACGCTTACGTCTATGGGCGAGCTCGAAAGAATGACTCAGTTCAAAGATAAAGCAGAGGGAAAAGAATCTGTAGGCGCCGGTCTGTTCGTGTATCCGTCCCTTATGGCGGCCGATATTCTGCTTTATAATGCAGACCTGGTTCCGGTAGGTGAGGACCAGAAGCAGCATCTTGAGCTGACACGCGACCTGGCAGGGCGCTTTAATCACCGCTACGGAGAGTGTTTCACCGTACCAGAGCCTTATATTCCTGAAGTAGGGGCACGCGTGATGTCGCTGGATGACGCCTCCAAAAAGATGAGCAAAAGCAATCCGAATCCGGGAAGCTATATTGCGCTGCTGGATGAGCCAGCCGTCATCCGCAAGAAAATAAGCCGCGCAACAACGGACTCGGGCAGTGAAGTCCGCTATGATCCGGCGGCCAAACCTGAGGTCAGCAACTTGATGTCGATTTTCAGCCAATGCACGGGCTTATCGCTGGCGGAGGTGGAGAAGCGTTTTGAGGGTCAAATGTATGGGGCATTCAAGAAAGAGCTGGCGGAGGCTGTAGTCTCCGTTCTTGAGCCTCTGCAGCAGCGCTACCGGGATATTCGCGAGTCGGGTGAGATGGACCGCATTCTCGCACGGTCTGCCGAACGTGCAAGAGAAACGGCAGCCGTTACACTGGCTGCCGTCAAAGAACGTATGGGATTTCTAATGCCGAAAGGCTGAAAAGGGATAAAACAGCCGATGAAGACAGCCGGTAAGCCCTGATAGAGCCATGGCTCTATCAGGAGCGGTTTTGTCTCGCTTTGGTTGCAAAACCCCAGCCGATATTCAGCACGGATGCAAGGCCCAGGCCGAGGGCAAGCCATGCGGAGTGACTGATGGAAATGGCGGCGGCGGTCAGCAACAAAATGGATGAAGCGGCAAACCACAAGGACAATGTCTTGTTCATGGGAAAAACCTCCAACCTTAAATATTTTATTTACGGGAATAAGTTGATGTGTGAGAGCCATAATAAGTTTGCAAGCTTGCAATGAACCTCATCCAGAAGACTGAAAGGAGATTCCAATATGGCAGGACGTCGTCGTTCAAGAGGATTGATTATCCAACAATCTGGTGCTGCTCTGGATCAACTGAAATTTGAAGCGGCTCAAGAGCTGGGCATCACAATCCCACAAGACGGTTACTACGGCAACATGGTGTCCCGCGAAGCCGGGTCCCTTGGAGGATACATCACGAAACGGCTGGTTCAACAAGCGGAAGCCTCCCTGGCAGGAAATGCCGGGACTCAAGGATCTGCTGGACGTTTCATTTAACAGGTTCCACCAAGCAGACACGAGCAGGATCCTTTTAAATCCTGAAAGCACCAATGGACGAAAGTCCGGGGCGTTATCGCTCCGGCTTTTTCTTTGTTTGCTGTGCGTCTATCACGTATTGTGAATCAGATGAATGAATACGTCAAGAGGGCGCTTACATAATTGTACAGCTGCATTTTTTTAAACACCGGGTTCGGAAAACAGGTATAGAAAAACGGGTGACATGGCAATATTTATGAGATCAGTCCAAGAGATAAGCGCAAATGTACGATCTTTGTCAAACTCTCAGGGATGACGATGTGATAAAATTTATATTCGGAGGCGGACTTCCTCCGATGTTCAGAAGATTATAGAATTATTAATTTTGGTGGAACTCGAGCCATTCTATAGTCGCGGAGAAACGTCCGGATATCGCGTTCTGTCCCCTTTGAAAGTACTGCGGTAGACGTTTTCTTCTTGATCATATAAAGGAGGAGTAACTTAACATGAGTGACTTTGGATACAAAGCTCCCTCGGATGCGGCTGCTGTTACGGTATCTTCCAAGCCGCCCGGCAGTGAGGCCGGGACATGGAAGGATTATATTACCATAACCAAGCCGGGTATATTGCGGACAAATCTGGTCGCTGCCTTTGGCGGCTTCTGGCTGGCCTCCCAGTGGGATGTTGATTATATTAAAATGATTCTTACGATGCTGGGGACCGTGCTTGTCATGGCTTCCTCCTGCGTGTTCAATAACTATTTTGACCGTGAACTGGATATGAAGATGGAGCGGACGCGCAACCGCTCCCTGCCAACCGGACGTCTTACGCCTGCTGCTGTACTTACTTATGCAATAATTCTGGGTATTGCCGGGTTGGCGGTCCTGTTCTTATTCTCAGGCGTGCTTGCGGGACTGCTCGGCATTTTGGGCATGTTCGTGTACGTTGTTATTTATACGCTTTGGCTGAAACGCTCGTCCACCTGGAGCACGTCCATCGGCGGCATTTCCGGCGCAATGCCGCCCGTTATCGGTTATGTGGCTGCGTCCGGCAAGATTGATGCAGGAGCCTGGCTGCTGTTCGCGTTGCTCTTTCTTTGGCAGCCGCCGCACTTCTGGGCCTTGGCGATCCGCCGTGTGGAGGAATACCGTGCTGCAGGATTTCCGCTGCTGCCGGTGGTTAAAGGCGTGGAACGCACGAAATGGCAGTGTATCCCTTACCTGGTTCTGCTGATTCCGGTTCCGATTTTGATGTATGTTTACGGATACACAGGCTGGGTCTTTATGGTTGTTACTTTGCTCTTGTCGCTGGTATGGCTCATCTTTGCCGTGGTTGGCTTTAAAACAAACGATAACGATGCCTGGGGCAAGAAAGTGTTCCTGTTCTCCATTAATTATTTGACGATCAGCTTTTTGCTGATGATTTTCAATACGGTTCATAAAATTTGATAAGTTTCGGCAGGGGTTCCGCTTAGCGGAACTCTTTTTTTGTGCGCTCGTCGTCGATGGCTTCTCCCAATGGAGACGGTTCAGGATACAGGATAAATTCATCCAGCCCGGCTTTCTCAAGCTGGGCGATCAGATACTCGTCAGGCGTTCCCTCGACCCCCGCATAACCTTTCCTTGTATAGATATGGAGGGCGTCGGGGAAGGAATCGCGCAGCAGGCCGCGGATTTTTTTGCCCGAGCTGTCGTTATCCATAAATAAATAAACCTCATCGTGCTTGGCCTGCTTGCGCAGGGAGTCCAGCTTCATCGTGTTCAGTGTGCCGAAGGTGCATAAAATGCGTACTTCGGGATCCAGCAGTCTGCGCAGCTTGCTGCGGTCGTTTTTACCCTCGACGATAATGGTGACAGGCATCAGGCACACCCCCCTCAAGTAAGTAGCTTGTCGTGATTCCCCGGGAAATGATGAATGGTTATATATTTGTAGTGTAGCAACAAAGCTGGGGATCATGCAAAAGCAAAAAAAGAGGCTTGCCAAGAGGGTTCTCAATGGCCTGATATTATATGTTCTGAGACGCTCCGAGAACGAAGCATTCCTACAATCGCTGTTAACCCCAAATTTCGATGAATTATTCTTCATGAGGAAGAAATTTGGGGTCAAAGGCGAACGCTATCGCTTTTCCGGAATTGCTTCGTTCTCTCCGCTGCTCTGCGCATACTTCAACTTAGAAAATGAGGCCAAGCGAAAGCTTCTGGCTGGCCTAATAATATAAAATGGAAAGTAGAAATCGCCACTCCCTTGCGATTTCTAACTGGCAAGAAAGGCCGAGAACAGGAGCAAATTACTCTTGTTCTCGGCCTGTGGCTCTTTATGTTTGCCTGCTACCAGGATGGTTTACGTAATTTGACGCCGTTAATGCAATTTACAACCGCTTACCGGGCAGCTTTTAATAATTGTTATTATAGCATTTTGTTAGGCGGCTTTTTTGGCGGATGGGACGGAGACAGGCTGGGGAATCCGCCGCAAGGGAGTAAATGCAAGTCCGATCATAAGAATCAGGAAGGCGGCAAAAAAAGGCGATAAATAGCCGTGCATCTGACCTGCCAAGACCGGGCCGATAAATGAGCCGATGGAGGTCACAATGGATTGCAGCGAAAAGGTTCTGCCCAGATGCGAGCCGCCCAGGGTGATGAACAATGATGCCATTGCCGGAAATATAACGCCTTTGGTGGTGCCAAGCAGAAACAGCAGAAGACCGAGAGGCGCTTCAGTTACCGCCATCAAATAGAAGCAGAGGGCCATCAGAAATATGCCGATGATGAGCCGGCGGATCGGTGAATAGCGATTTAGAAAGAGCATGCTGAGCGTGAGCAGAGCCCCAAGGCTGATAATTGAAAACAGAATACCCGTTGACATGATGGAGGCGCTGCCCGCCCCGTGGAGCGGCAGTTCATAGAACAAAATTCCCTGGGCGCAGGCAATGACGAAGGGCGGCAGGAAGTAGCGCCAGTCGGGAACAGTACGCCCTGTCTCCGCACCCGCTGGTTCAGCGGCCACTGCGGTGGCGGGTCTGGACTTGGGAAGCGAGAAATAAGCCATGATTCCGGTAGCAATGAGGATAAGCCCCAGCGACCCGAAGGTTGTCCTGAATCCGAAGCTGGCGACAATGAATGCGCCGGCCGCCGGAGAAATCACCGACGCGGAGGTATGTATAACACCATGCCCAGACATATATTTCCCTTGTGTGACAGGATCATTGGACAGCCGCGCAAGCATCGTCAGACAGGCGGGGGACAGGAATGCAAGCACAAATCCGCTGAGGGCCCGCAGTACCAGCAGCTCCCAAGGGGATTGGATGAAAGCCTGAAAGATCAGTATAACTCCTGCAGCCACAAGGCTCATCATAATATATCGCCTGCTGCCATGGCGGTCTACACCGGGGCCAGCCAGCAGGTTGCCCGGCAGATGTGTCAGTGAATAGATACCCATCATCCAGCCAATAAATGTAGGCGCAGCGCCTAAGGATATGGCATAGGGAGTAAGCATCGGATACTGGGCGTGAAGATCGAAAAAAGCAATGAACAGAAACAGATACAGCCACAGCGCTGTTTTCATGCCGAATACCCCTCTCTCACAGATAGCTTGGCACAAGTTGCCCGTTGTACATCTTACGCCTGAGCGGACAAACATAGACCGTATATTTCGCAAGGACGGAGCGCGGCTGACATAGCCTCATAAAATCATGTATAATTACTTATCGGCCGTTTAATAGACCGTGGCCGACCATACCGGCAGTACGCCGGATTGCAGCAGGAAGCGGAGTGTTTATAAAAATGGATGCAAATGTCTGGATGGAGTTTCTAAAACAGAACTGGCTGATCATTCTGATAGCCCTGATCGTGCTGTTCGCGGTGCTGAACCTGGTGAAGACGCTGGTTAAGTGGCTGATTGCGGCTGTCATAGTAGCAGCTCTGCTGATCTATAGCGGCATATCCATTGAACAGATCAGTGAAGTAGTGACAAATGTCCGCAACGAGGCTGTCGATACGGTACGGACCGAGGCCTTGAATATGATGGTGAAAGAAGCGAAGGACGCGCAGTATAAAGCAAACGATGACGGTACCTACACCGTGTCGAGCAGCAATATTGAAGTAACGGGACAAGCCGGCAGCGATAAAGTGAAGGTATCGTTCCGGGGAGTGTCGCTTGGCGAGTGGAGTGTCACGGAAGCCGTCGCCGATTACGTGCAAAGCGCGAAGAACCGCTCGGCGGCGCAGTAGTGAGGCAAACCGAGGAGGAAAGCAATGGATAGTCAGTGGCTGGAGAGCATTCTCCGGTTGAATGGGATTACGGTGGCTTTAATCGCCATCGTGCTGTTGTCGTTTATACAGGGATGGTGGCGCGGCGCGTCCAGATCGGCGGGAGCGCTGTTTGATTTGTTTGTCGACGGCATCCTTGCCGCCGCCGCTGTTGTGGGCTCATTGGGATTGGCTGCATGGCTCTCTCCGATTGTTCAGCAGCGGCTTGCCGTCTTTGCTGAGGAAATGCCGAAGCGGGAATTGAGCACTGCCGAGCAGCTGTGGTATACGGCGCTTCATCTAGTGCAGATCTTTCCGCTTTTGCGTTTTGCCGCATTGTTCCTTTTGAGCTATTTGATCGTCCGCTTTGTGCTGAATCTGCTGTATGCAGTCCTGATGGGCAGACGCAGGGCGGTGATTTCAGACCCTGAACGGAGCAGAACAGGCTTCTTCAGCAGGCTGGCTGGAGCCGTAATCGGCGCCCTCATCGGAAGTGTACGGGCCATTATGATCATTGCGGTGCTCTTTATCGGTGTTAGCCTGTACCCGGAAAGCAGCTTCAGCAGCTACGTGCAGGCTTCCCCGGTGTACAGGGAAGGGGCACAGACGGTCATCGCCCCGCTTACCGGCGGACTGGTCAAGGACAAGCTGCCTGTCATTACCCGGGCGGCGGAGCAGGAGCTCAGCGGGATTCTGCAGCGCAGATACGAAATCATCGACCGCAGCATCCCCAATGATATCGGGGCGGCCGCCGCGCAGATTACAAGCGGAGCTACCAGCGACGAGGAGAAGGCCCGCCGGCTGTATGATTGGGTGGGCACGAGAGTTTCGTATGATTATGGCAAGGTCGAAGCTTATGAGCAGCGCGGTGAGTGGCATGAGCAGACGCCACAGGATACGTATGATACCCGCAAGGGTGTATGTATTGATTATGCGCGCTTATATGCGGTAATGGCCCGTTCCCAGAACCTTGATGTTAAAGTGGTCACCGGACTGGGTTACAATGGCCAGGGCGGATACGGACCCCATGCCTGGAACGAGGTATATCTCGCGGAGCAGAAGAAGTGGGTGCCGCTGGATCCGACCTGGGCGCAAAGCGGAGATTGGTTCAATCCCCCGAATTTTGCCCAGACCCATATCGAAGATAGGCTGATTTAAGCTGCCTTTCAGGTTAGCTTAAGCAAATTATGTTAGAATATTCAGCGTTATTATCCTGAAAAAGGAGAGATCGGAGCCGTATGAGACAGATAAACGGCGAACAGGAAAAGCACAGCGAAGCCGAAGGCCGTAAACGGTTCAGCTTCCGGATCAACCTTTTCTTTTTCAGTTCGTTTCTTATTTTCACCGTCATTATTGTAAGACTGGCCATCCTGCAGTTTGTAGAAGGTCCCCAGTTAAAGGAAGAAGAGACCGGCAGCATTACCAAGAGCGTACCGCTCCCTCCTATCAGAGGAACGATTTATGACGCTACGGGAGAGAATAAGCTGGCCTATTCTACCCCCATTCAGTCCTTGTATATTACATTGGACAAAAATTACAGCGACAGCGCGGAAAGCCTGCGGGATTCGGATAAAAAGCTGCTTCCCGAGCTTGAGCAGATGGCGAAGAAGCTGGCCAACCGGTTTAACCAATATGGTGACCCGAAGGCGGAGAAGCTTACCCCGGATATGATTCTGGAAGCGATGGACCGCAATTACCGCAAAGCCAACGGCTTTACGCCGCGCCTGATCAAGGCGGATCTGAGCGAAAAAGAGATAGCTTATTTTCTGCAGCATAAGGACGAGTTCCCCGGCGTCGAGGTCGTTGAAGAAAGCGTGCGGCACTATGACCCGGATACCGTTGCGGTGCAGGCTGTCGGTTATGTGAAGAACTACAGCAGCGCCCGGCAGGCAAAGTCCCTCAAGAAGTATCAAGAGATTCAGAAAACGAACTCTGCCGAAAATAATCCGGGAACTGTATATCTGGAAAATGAAGCGGTTGGCTTCGACGGTCTGGAGTATCAATATCAGGAAGAATTGCGAGGCAAAAACGGCTACAAAACAGTGCCTGTCGATCCACGTAACATGCCGCAGGGTGTAGAATCTGTAACACCTCCGGTCAAAGGTTATAACGTATATTCTACGATTAACAAAAATGTACAGGTGAAGACCGAGCAAGCGATCATGGACCAACTGAGCTGGTTACACTCTCACGCGGTTTCGGGCAGAACGCATCCCTATGCCAAAACCGGTTTTGCTGTAGCCATGGAAGTGGATACCGGCAATGTGGTGGCAATGGCTAGCATGCCAGACTATGACACCAACTACTGGAGTTCAGGAAGTATAAGTACAGCGAATTACAAGAAAATCCAGAATATATATTTAAACGGTACGATCCGTTCATTCCCTTCGGGACAGCCGGGAGAGCATCCGGAATCCGTTGTTCTGCTTGGTTCAACGATCAAGCCGCTCTCTGTACTGATCGGCTTGGAGGAAAATCTGATTACGACCACGACCTATTATCAGGATAGAGGTTATGCTACATTCGGCAGAAATGATTCCTCACGGGTGCGCAACTCCTCAGGTCACGTTTATGGTGGGTTGGACCCGGCTTCCGCGATCAGGCACTCCTCCAATGCGTTCATGGTGGATATGATCGGCGAGAGACTTTATAACAAGTATCGTACGAATTCGGAATTGGACCAAGGTGTTGCAGTCTGGGATAAATACATGAAGGAATTCGGCCTGGGAGTATCTACTGGTGTAGATTTACCAAGTGAATTCCTGGGTAGGCTAGAGTATATTGGTGGTACCGAGACAGCCCTCTCCAAATTGGCCTATGCCTCTTTCGGTCAGCAGGGGAAATATACGACCATGCAACTTGCTCAGTATACAGCTATGCTGGCAACAAAGGGCAAACGGATGGAGCCTCATATGGTCAGCCAGATCAAGGACGATGAAGGCAATGTCGTGAAAACGTTCAAGCCCAAGGTACTGAACGAGGTGGATTTTCCGTCCGCTTACTGGAATGAAATACTGAGCGGGATGGCTACGGATGTACCTGCGTTTAACGGCTTTCCGTATGATTTTGCGCGGAAAACAGGCACATCGCAGCAGAGCGTCGGCGGCCAGTTGAAAGATAACGGGGTGTTTATCGCTTTCGCACCGCGCAACAATCCGAAGCTGGCTGTAGCGGTCGTCGTGCCTGAAGGCGGCTTTGGTGCCTACAGCGCCGGCCCAATCGCAAGAAAGATATTTGAAGCTTATGATGAAGAATACGGGCTGGACGGCGTTCCGAAGAAAAATCTTAACAAAGAGGCAGATACTGAGCAGCAATAATTTGTATCTATAATTTCACACTGGCATCCTGGTGAGGATAACTCACTTGGATGCCTTTTTGTTTGTAGCATTGTCCTATTTACTTGGTTATAATTTTCCAGTAATATTTTATTATTCCATATTATTTCAATGAATAAGAAAGAGGACGGATCTAATGAATGAGGTGATGAGCATAACTGTTTCTCAAAATCCTTCATTTCAAAATACTGTTTTCTTTCAACAACTAGATGTTGTATACAAAGAAGCAATGGATTATGCCTCTAATGATATTTATCAAGCCAATCAACTTATTCAACAATTATATAGAAGCAAGCGATATGACGGGGTGTTGTGGGATATTGCTGCTGGGCCTATTGATGATGGTTTTGTAGACTTCATTAACGAAAAATATCCTTCTGTTAAATTAGAAAATTTATATGACATCATGACAGGTTTTGAAGCTGATGTTCCTCATTTAATGGTCTCAATAAACGCTCATACTAGAAGGGGAGCTAAAAATCGTAAGCTTAGAGATCTTGCAAATTGGGCTGGTGATTTATTAACCTCGGCTGGTGACGCTACCGCTACGGTTGAGCGGGGACTTTATTCTTCTGTCTATGAAGCAGCATTAGATTTAATTGGCTCAGCAGAAGATAAAGGTACGTTTGGGATAACTGATTTATTGGCGGATGCCGATGCGATCAATATATCGGATATCCTGATGAACAATGCGGAATTGAAGATTAATAAGGTAATAAAGGATTACTATTCGGATACATCCAATCTGAGTAACAGAATATCCAGATTTGTTGAATCCCGGTTTGGAGGTTTAGACCAGGCTCAGAGTGCTGCAGAATTTTATTTAACAGCCAATTTCCCGTTAGATCTGATAATAATAAGGACAATATTCAAGAAAAAATTCACAAATATGTTTGGTGATCCATCTACATTTAACTTCAAACAGGGGAAAGAAATTGCACGTGCTTTTAAGGATATCTTGGCTTCTAAAATAAATGGGGAAGCAAACGCTCTGTTCATCTCAAAGCGCTAACAGAATTAATATTCAACTCTGGCATCCTGTCAGGCAAACTGACAGGGTGTTTTTTCTTAATGATTTCCACAAGCACTAAAAATTGAAAGCGTTTTATAGAGGATCGGAAATCAACACAATTCTTTCGGATGTTTTCTAAACTTTATCGGATATTATGGCGCTTGATCCAAGGCTATAATTAGGTCAATGTATAGGTTTACACACGAAAACAGCTTTTGATTAGGAGGCTTTTCATGAAAATCACGAGACATCCGGAAAATCCGATTGTTGTGCCAGGCTTGTTCGAATGGAGAAAAGTAACCGTATTCAATCCCGCCGTCATCATCGATAACGGCAAGTTTTACATGATTGAACGTACGGCGGGCTCGCTGACTCCGTGCAAAAATTATCTTGGTTTACTGGAAAGTGAAGACGGCGTTCATTTTACACATGTTAAGGATGAGCCGATCCTCACGCCGGATGAGCTGGGCTTTCCTTACGGCAGTGTGCAGGACCCGCGGATTGTTAAAATCGATGACACCTTCTATCTGAATTATGCGCTGCGTCCGTGTGCCATGAGCTATTACCCGACCGGAGCGGGAGTACCGGAAAGATCCATTCCTGAATATCCGGACGGCTGGGGCGAAGATCCCGGTCATTGGTTGACTCGTTCAAGTATTGCGACTTCCAAAGACCTGATTCATTGGGATTACCTGTGTGACACAACCGAGCTTGATATTAATGATCGTGACAATATTTTGTTCCCGGAAAAGATTAACGGCAGATTCGCTCTGCTGCGCCGTCCGGAAGAGTACATCGGGGATGAATACGGCACGGAGAAGGCCGCCATGTGGATCACGTATTCGGACGATCTGATCCATTGGGACAAACCGAAACTGCTGGCGAAAGCCGAAAATGAAAGCTGGGAATTCAAGAAAATTGGCGGTTCCACACCTCCGGTACGTACGGACAAAGGCTGGCTCGTGCTGTACCATGGCGTGGATGAAAATACGGTTTACCGCGTAGGGGCGATGCTGCTTGATCTGGAAAATCCCGAAATCATCATTGCCAGAACCCGCAACTTCATTATGGAGCCGGAAACCTATTACGAGAAATTCGGTTATCAGATCCCGAACGTCGTTTTCCCAACGGGCAATGTTGTTAAAGACGGACTGCTATATATCTATTACGGTGTGACGGATACGGCCATCGCGCTGGCGACCGTTCCGCTGGACGAATTGGTGGATTATATTTTAAACGAACCGCAGTAAAGCAATTGGCTTGAGGGTATGGCCTGCAGCAAGGCAATATATGGTTTGGGGAATCGGCAGCAGCCTGCAGGCTGAACTTAATATGGAATGCCGTTTGTGAGCGGTATTTCTTTTACATCGCGTTGTAAGCGTTTACCATCGAAAGTGATAAATGTAAACTTTCATAACTCATTTTCATGATATCATACCTGATATCTGAAATTAAGTTCAATAAATTAGGATATAATTGATGTTTTGTGGGATGTAGCGGAAAAAATATAACATATATAATTTGATTGTAAGCTTCTGATGATATAAAAAAGGTCATTTAGTGTCAGATTGCAATCAAATTCAGAAACGGGGGCTGCAATATGAAATGGTTAAACAAAATGAAATCGACAGTGCTGATCGGTTCGGTCTCACTGCTGGCGCTTACGACAGCCGCATGCGGGAACAGTACGGATAATGGTGCGGCACAAGGAACGGAAAAAATCACACTGACGATGATGCATCCGTGGACTTCCCCGAATGTGGACAATGAAGTGTACAAGCAGCGCATTGCCGCTTTTGAGAAAGAGCATCCGAATATTGTCATTGAGCAGGACGGTGTTCCGGCGGCGCAATATAAAACAAAGCTGCGTACACTGGCCGCCGCCAACAACTTGGCGGATATCAATGTCGTATGGCCGGGGGCCGATTTACAGCCAATCGCGAGCGGTGGTCTGCTGGAGCCGATTGATTCGGAAATGGACGCCTGGAAGAACATTTTGCCTGAGGATGCTCTGGCCGGTTTTGCCCTCGATGGCAAGCAGTATGCGGTTCCGACCAAGCAGACCTTTGTCGATATTGTTTATTACAACAAGGAAATGTTTGCAAGCGTGGGATATGACCATTTTCCAGCGACATACGATGAATTCATCGATGCGGTCAAAAAATTGAAAGCTGCCGGCGTTACGCCGTTTTCTCTGGGCAACAAGGAGAAATGGCCCTTGCAGTCATCTTACCTGTCGGCGCTCACAGAGCGTTTTGTAGGCAGTGATTTCCTGAATAAAGTACTGAGCGGCGAAGCCAAGTTTACCGACCCGCAATTTGTGAAAGCCCTCGGTGTCGTTGAAGAGTTGACGAAACTGGATGCCTTCAATACGGATGCTAACAATATGGATTCCGTACAGGCGCAGGATTACTTTATTCAAGGAAAAGCCGCCATGCACGTATCTTCCTCCACGGTGGACAGCAGAATCCGCATCGAAAACAAGGAAGGCGACAAATTTGGCATAGCCCTCTTCCCAAGCATGCCGGGTGGAAACGGTGATGCGGCCAAATCCGCAGGTGTCGTGCAGTATGGAATCGCCGTCAAAAGCGGTCTCGATGAGCAGAAGAAGCAGGCAGCATTTGAATTTATGAAATATTTTGTAAATGAGGATCTGTACAAGGAACTGATCAGTAAAGGAGTTGTCGTGCCGGCCAAGGTGGATATTCCTGCCGATGCCAGCCCATATTTGAAGGAAATGATCGAGCTGACAAGCAAGGGTACGTCTCCGGTATTTGACAGCATTATCCCGACACAAGTCGTTGACGTTATGCAAAACGGTCTGCAGGCCATGACGGTTGGCCGTACCACTCCGGAGGAGCTGGCCAAGGAAGTCCAGGAAGCTCTGGACAGAAAGCTGGGTGGCAAGTAGTAATACATTACGGGCAGAAAGAAGCAGTCTGCTGTAACGTAAAAACCAATGATGTCACTGGCCGCAGCCAGGAAGGAAGCCCGTATAACCCGAATTCTCCTGACCAACCAGAGAATCCGTTATCGGGTTTTCTTTCTTAAAGCGGCGGAGGGATTAAGGAAGCTTTGAAAAAGGAGGTCATTGCAGTGCATACGCTAAAAGGAACGAAATTTGCCATTTTTATCGGGCTGCTGCCCGCACTTGTCATTTATATCGGCATCGCCCTCGTTCCGATCGGAATGTCGTTTTATTATGCCTTGATGGACTGGGATGGGATCAGTCCAATGACCTTTGTGGGTCTCGATAATTTTATTGAAATCTTTAAGGACGACGTCTTTTGGACATCTGTTAAAAATAATTTGTTCATTATGCTGACAGGGGTCGTAGGGCAAATTCCGATTGGTTTGCTGCTCGCGTTGCTGCTGAACGGTAAACTGAAAGGCGCAGGGTTTTTCCGCACTGTCGGTTTTCTGCCGGTCGTCATTTCCTCCGTTATGGTTTCACTGATTTGGGGGATGATTTATAACACGGAGTACGGGATGCTGAACAGTCTGCTTGGAGCGGTGGGCCTGGAAAGCTGGCAGCGAAACTGGCTTGGCGATACGTCCTGGTCCATGATCTCGATAAGCATCGCGTATATCTGGCAGAACTGCGGGTTGTACATGGTCATTTTCCTGGCAGCCTTGCAAAACATATCCGCCGAGGTTAATGAAGCAGCCGAACTGGATGGTGCGACGGGGCTTAAACGGACGTTCCTCATCACGATACCGATGATCCGCAGCACGCTTATTGTCGCTATTGTGTTTAGCATCAGCAATTCGTTCCGGGTCTTCGACTTGATTCAGATCATGACTGGTGGCGGACCGGCTCATGCCACGGAAGTCATGACGGTCTATATGTATAACAACGCGTTTATGAACATGCGTTTTGGTTACGGCAGCGCCGTATCCATTCTGATTCTGGTTTTCAGCCTGATTGTCATCAGTATTGTGAACCGTGTGAGCAGAGAAAAAGACGCTTAAAGAGGTTGTTCAAAAAGTCATCTTTTGATCACGAAGTAAGTCAGGAAGCATACTCGACATCGAATCTTGAATTCAGCCGGGGCTAAGCGGATGCTTCCGAAGCATGTTTCCTGCGGAAACATTTCAGGTGCTCACGTACCCCAAGTACGCTCCGCTCCTCAGTCCCTAGCTTCATTCAACTCCAGCGTTTTGAAAAAACGCACTTCGGAAGCATACGCTTCGGTGCTGAAAACCTGACTTTTTGAACACGCATTTAAAGAAAGGGGGAACATCTGATGAGAAAAAAATCGGGTCTGCTGACATTTTTGACATACCTGGTGCTTGGTGTATTTGCCATCATGAATATATTTCCACTTTTCTGGATGGTTGTCGATTCTTTCAAAACAGAGCAGGAATATGCGCAAAATCCTTTTTCGCTGCCAACGGTGCTGCAGTTCTCCAACTACTCCAAGGCGTGGGAAGTAGCCAACATGAATGTCTATTTCCTGAACAGTGTGATTATAACGATCGCCTCCCTGGTTTTGACGGTTTTGCTGGGAGCGCTCGCGGCCTACTTTTTGTCCCGTTTTCAGTTCAAGCTGCGGGGGGTCACGTACGGTCTGTTTTTGCTGGGGATGATTGTGCCGATTCACGCGACACTGATTCCGATTTTTATCATTATGCAGAAGCTGCACCTGCTTGACTCCATGATGTCGCTTATTTTGCCGTATACAGCTTTCCATTTGTCCTTGACGATTTTTATATTGGAAGGTTTTATGAAAGGTTTTCCCAAAGATCTGGAGGAATCCGGCGTTATGGACGGGGCGGGCGTGTTCCGTATCTTCTGGTCGATCATTCTGCCGATTACAAGACCTGCGATGGCGACTGTCGTCATCCTCAATTTTATATATAATTGGAATGAATACTTGTTCGCGCTGGTATTGATCAACTCGTCCGAACTGAAAACGCTGCCGCTTGGCCTCGCCAATTTTGTCGGCATTGAAACTGCCAGTCTTACACTGCAAATGGCCGCATTGACCATTGCGCTCATTCCGATCCTCATTTTCTACCTGCTGCTGCAAAAACAGCTGGTTAACGGAATGACCGCCGGTTCCGTCAAGGGTTGATCATCCGTCCAGCCGGGCGTTCGGGGGGCGAAAAGTTATGGCGGCAAAACGCAAAAGCTTTGGTTTGACCAAAAAAGCGCTCATTATCTTTTTGCTCTTCATCATTCTTCCGACCCTTGGCGTGGGAGTGATTGTGCAGTACCGGTTTACACTGGTGCTGCGCGATCAGTTCGTGCAGGCCACCAAAGTGAGTCTGGATACGGTAACCAATCAGCTTGAGGAGCAAATCAAAATGGTGGGGGATATCGCGGATTATTTGATATTGAACCCGGATATGCGGGATTTTTTGCGTATCAACGCTCCGTTAAGCGGAGAACAGCTGGATAACCGCAAACAAAACATTGAAGATTTCCTTACGTTTCAACTGATGTCCAAAAATTATATTAAATCCATCACGATTTCCGGTTTTAACGGCAATTCCATTCAAATGGGGGAGCCGGTGCGGGGCAGCGAACAGTTCTGGCTGAATAAGGCTGATCTCCGCAAGGGAGGCATTGTCTGGAGTGAAGGTTACCCTATATACAGTGATTGGAGCGGAAATGTCCGCCTGATTTCCCTGTTTCGGGTGCTCAATTCTTACACGGATATCCAGGTTCCGCAGGGCCATTTGGTGATCAGGATGGATGAATCCAGTGTAGCCAGGCTGCTGGAAAGCGGCATTGCCAAAGAAAATGGCAGTGTGTTTGTAATGGGTCCTGAGGGTGAAAGCATTTTACAGACCGGCAGTCCGCTGCCGGACGGATTCAGGCCGGACGCTGAACTGCTGAGCAGGCTTAAAGCGGGAGAAAATGGTTTTGTCAGCTATAATTTAAAGCATAGCAGCTATTTGACCTTTTCCCATGAAATGAAAAATACGGGCTGGACCGTTGTGGCGATGGTTCCCCAATCCGTGCTCGATAATGAGCTGCGCGGCGTTAAATGGACGATGAACCTGATTCTGTGCTCCATACTGCTGCTTGGCCTCGCTGCTCTGTTCGGCTTCCATTATACGATTATCCGCCCCATTTTACGGCTGAAGAAGGAGACCAACCGGGTTAAACTGGGCGATTTCAGCGCCAGGGTGCCCATTGAGTCGAATGATGAAATTTCAGAGTTAAACAGCCAATTTAATGAAATGGTCGTCACAATCAACGAACTGATTGAGCACAAATACAAGCTGGAGCTGCGTGAACGGGAAGCGGAGCTCAAGCTGCTGCAGAACCAGATGGATCCGCATTTTCTGTACAACACACTTGATATGATCCGCTGGACGGCACGGCTGGAGAAAGCGGAGCAGTCAAGCCAGCTGATTGAAATGCTGTCCAAGTTTTTTCGTTCCAGCCTGAACAGCGGAAGTTATGTGACCACGATCCGGCAGGAGCTTGAGTTTGTGCGTTCGTACCTGTACTTGCAGCAGCGCCGTTTGGGGAAAAAGCTGGTCTATACGCTGTATACCGAAGCGACGGTTACCAACGCGATTACGCTGAAGGCCACGATTCAGCCTTTAGTAGAAAATTTCCTGAAGCACGGTCTCGACCGTAAAAAAAGGGTAAACACCGTATCTGTCCGCTGCTACGAGCAGGAAGGCGAGGTTTGGATCGATGTGCGGGATAACGGGAGAGGTCTTCCTCCCGCACAGCTGGAGGCGTTGAACTACTCGCTGCGCCGTACGAGCACAGGCTCCGGAGGCAGGACGGGAGCGATCCATAATATCCATGAACGGCTGTCCATTTATTTCGGAGAGGGTTATGGCCTGGAAGTGGTCCAATCGGATGAAGAAGGGGCCTGGATTCGGCTGAAGATTCCATTTACCGGGAACGGAGGAGGTCTGGAGCATGAAGAACAACCTGGAGGTGTCGAAACAGACGATCAGGATGCTGATCGTTGATGATGAACCTGTGATTTGTCAGGGTCTGCGCTGTACGATAGACTGGGGGCAGCTCGGCATAGAAGTCGCCGGTGAAGCGTATGACGGGAAAGAGGCCCTGCAATTGACGGAGGAACACAACATCGATCTGCTCCTGACCGATATCCGTATGGAGGGAATGGACGGTCTGGAACTGACCGCTCAGTTAAAGAAGCGCTATCCGCATGTGCGTGTCATCATGATCAGCGGTTACGAAGATTTTGCGTATGCCCGTCAGGCTGTACGATTGAACGTGTCCGATTATTTGCTCAAGCCGGTGGATATCGATGAGCTTGTTACCGTCGTCCGCAAGGTCGCGGATGAAATAAGGAATGAAAAAAATGTGGAATCCGGTAAAGAGGAAACGCAGCGTTTGTCGAATGATGCACTATGGTTATCTAATATGGTGCGCAGCGTTCCTCATTATGACAAAGAACTGCCGCCTCATCTGCAAGGCGAACAGTACCGTATCCTTGCAATGCAAATCGACCGGTTCTCCGCCTGGCGCACAGGATTGTCCGACCGGGAATATACGGATGTCCAGCAGCAATGGCTACAAGCCGTACGCCGCCGTCTTGAAAGGCATTCCTTGCGCAGTATTTCCGTATTCGATCACATGAATCTGCTGTTCACCCTGGCCGTTGCGGACAGGAGGCTGGAGTGCGCTGAATGGGAAAAGGTACTTGCGGAGGCGGTGCGGCCTATGGCGGGTGGCGTCCGGCTGTACTGCGCCGCTTCCCGCCTTTATGAGAGATTGGAAGACACGGCTGATTACTGTATGGAGGCCCGCCGGATTTTGGATTATCACGTCCTGGATGACAGGGCAGTACTGCTGCCCGAATCGCGGGAGCGTGCCGAGAGCGGAAGAACTATGCTCGAGTATAACAGTGCCGCCAGGGTGCAGCTATTAGTGGCAGCCCTATTCAAGCAGGACGCTGCAGATGTAAAGCGGATTGTGCGGGATATGTTTCTTTTTTTCAAAGAGAGGAGCTTCTTGCCTCATGAGGTGGTTAAAGCCTGTGAGGAGGTTTCCATCCTGCTGCGCCAGCGTCTCCGCCAAAGCGGACTGACAGAGCTTGACCATGGAAGCGGGGAAACTGCCGATCCGTATGTGTATAATTCCTATGACGGCTTAGAGGCGCTGATGAATGAGGAAATGCTGCATCTGCTGCAGCTTATGAGCAAAAACGGGCTGGACAAATCCTATTGGATTGTCGAAAAAGCCAAGAAGTATATGGAGGAGCAGCACTGCAACGAGCTCAAGGCGTTTGAGGTAGCGGCCTGGCTTAAAATTACACCAAGCTATTTTAGTTATATTTTTAAGCAGAGCACCAGTAAAAGCTTTACCGAATACATGAATGAGCTGCGTATTGACCATGCGAAGCATCTGCTTGCCACAACCCATGATAAAGTGTTTGAGATTGCCGACAAGGTGGGCTATAAGGAATATAAGTATTTTGTGTCTGTATTTAAATCGCATACGGGGATGACGCCAAAGGAGTTCCGGGCACTGAACGTTAAACATTGACGGAGGGGGAACCAAGGCATGGAAAAGTATAAGGACAGCTCGCTTTCAGCTGAGGAAAGAACGGCTGATCTTCTGCCCAGGATGACACTGAAGGAAAAGGTCGGACAGCTGAACCAGCACATGTATGGCTGGGATGCTTACCGGCGCAATGAAACGGGAATTGAACTGACAGAAGAATTTAAGCGGGAGGTAGCTTTCGGCGGCGGGATGGGCGCCCTTTACGGATTGTTCCGCAGCGATCCCTGGTCGGGAGTGAACTATTCGAATGGCATACCTACGTTGGACAATGCACAGGTGGCCAACGAGGTGCAGCGGTATGTGATCAAGCATTCAAGGCTTGGCATTCCCGTGCTGCTGTCCGAAGAATGCCCGCATGGACATCAGGCGCTGGACGGCACACTGCTGCCCGTGAATTTGGACGCAGGCTCCACTTGGAACCCGACTCTGCTTGAAAGCGCTTATAGCCAGGTTGCGGCGGAGATCCGCGCCAGGGGGGCCCACATCGGTCTGGTCTCGGCGCTTGATATCCTGCATGAACCGAGATGGGGCCGTTCCGAAGAGTGCTACGGGGAAGACCCTTATCTGGCGGCTCGGATGACAGAGGCTGTGGTTCGGGGAATGCAGGGGACCAACGCCGCTGATCTGAAAGCGCCGGATAAGGTTGCCGCTGTGCTGAAACATTTATGTGCACAGGGCGAAGCGCAAGGAGGACTGAACTCCGGTCCGACGTCGATTGGCGAGCGCGAGCTGCGCGAGATTCACCTGCCGGGTATGCTAGCCGGCGTTCGGGCTGGAGCTGCCGGATGTATGGCGGCCTACAATGAAATCGATGGTATCCCCTGCCATGCCAACGCCAAGCTGCTTACGGGCATTTTGCGTGATGAATGGGGATTTGACGGAATCGTTATGGCTGACGGGGCGGCCGTTGACCGTTTGCTTGCCCTGACGGAATCCTATGAAGCCGCCGCTGCGCTGGCGCTATCTTCGGGTGTGGATTTGAGCCTGTGGGATACAGCCTTCACTACTTTGCAGCAGGCGGTTGAGCAGGGGCTGATCCAGGAGACTTACATAGACCGGGCCGTGGCCCGCGTGCTGCTGCTCAAGTTCAGGCTGGGGCTGTTTGACCAGCCTTATGCGGACATCACCCGTGCTGCATCTGTCGTGAAAAGCGATACCGCGCGTACAGTCAATCTGCAGTTGGCACGTGAGTCTGTCGTGCTGCTGCGCAATGAGGGTGGACTGCTGCCATTGGAAGCCAATGCTCACCGCATCGCGGTCATCGGCCCGAATGCGGACAATCTGTATAATCAGCTTGGCGATTATACAAGTGTGCAGCGCAAAGGAACAGGCACGACCGTACTGCAGGGAATTCGGATGGCGGCGCCCGCCGATACGGAGATCGTATACGCGCGCGGCTGCGGTATTCGCGACGAATCCACGGAGGGGCTGGAAGAAGCCGTGAAGGCGGCGCGAAACGCGGATGTCGCCGTGCTTGTTGTTGGCGGCAGTAGTGCCCGCCAGTTCGGCGGCGAATTTGATAACAACGGCGAGGCCATCATCTCTGAAGGAGCACCAACGGAAATGGATTGCGGCGAAGGCGTTGATGTCGCCAGCTTGAAGCTGGGGGGCATTCAGGAGCGGCTTGTGCGGGAGATCCATGCGACCGGAACTCCTGTTGCCGTTATCGTGATCCAGGGAAGACCCCATGAGCTGACGGCGATTGATGAACATTGCGGCGCGCTGCTGTGCGCCTGGTATCCGGGGACGGAGGGTGGCCAGGCGATCGGGGAGATTTTGTTCGGCAGGGTCAATCCGAGCGGCAAGCTGCCTGTTTCGCTGCCGCGTGCCGTAGGTCAGCTGCCAGTCTATTACAATCAGAAAAAGCCGAGCCGGATCAGACATTACGCCGATTCAAGCTCGCTGCCTTTATATCCGTTCGGGTATGGATTGAGCTATACCACTTTCCGTTACACGGATCTCCGTGCGCAGTCTGCCTCTTTGACCGTTTCGGAGCTGCAGCAGGGACGAGTGTTCGAGATCAGCGTTGACATTGAAAATACAGGGGAAACTGCCGGGGCCGAGACGGTCCAGTTATACATTCAAGCTGGGGGATCAAGTATCACACGCCGCAGGCTCGAACTGAAGGCGTTTGAGAAGATATGGCTTGCGCCGGGAGGATCGAGAACGGTTACTTTTCTGCTGGATGAGGAGAAGCTGTCGATCTGGAGCCGGAGCATGGAATTCGCGCTGGAGCCATGCCGGCTTAAAGTTATGGTTGGCACGAACTCTGCGGCTGCGGCCGAACTGGAGCTTGAGCTGGCGGTAACCGCGGATTAAGACGCCTGCAAAGCTCGCCATTTCTCATCTATACGTCTGAGGAGATAAAATCCATATTCATCAAGAACCTCCACAGTCGCCGTAAAGCGGCTGCGGAGGTTCTTTTGTGTTATTTAGGGTCTCCAGCTTATTTACAATATTGTCATCTCGTTGTTAATTTCCTGACAGCGCTATAAGGTAAAATTAGGATAACTGTGCGCTATCGGGGGCTGATTTTTTAATGATGAAGCATTCTTTGTGGCAGAAGCTGCGCGAAAAAGCAGAAACCGAAGCAGAACGGAGAAAAGGGTTTATAACCAGAATGAACGTTTTTTTCTTCTGCTCATTCCTGCTTTTTACTGTCCTGATTGTCAGGCTGGCTGTTCTGCAGTTC
Organism: Paenibacillus jiangxiensis; assembly: GCF_046098255.1. Lineage (NCBI taxonomy): Bacteria > Bacillati > Bacillota > Bacilli > Caryophanales > Paenibacillaceae > Paenibacillus > Paenibacillus jiangxiensis. The sequence continues at coordinate 48,171 of NZ_JBJURI010000023.1, read as the reverse complement.
GTCGAAGGAGAAGAACTCAAGGAAGAGGAGACCGGCACGACTACACGCAATGTGCCGCTGTCCCCGGTCAGGGGGACGATCTACGATGCGACAGGCCAAAACCGGCTGGCCTATTCCACCCCTGTGCAATCGCTTTATCTGACTCTGCAGAAGGATTACAGTAAGGCCATGGAGGATAAGCGCGACAAGGAGGACCGGATTCTTCCGGAGCTGGAGGCGCTAAGCCGGAATCTTGAGAAAGTGTTCGCAGAACATGGGGACAAAGATGCAGAGAAGCTGACGGCGAAAGAAATCATGGAGAGAATGGACAGAAATTACGTGACACACCGCGGTTTTACGCCACGCAAAATCAAAACAGGTTTAAGTCCTGACGAAGTCGCCTATTTCCTTCAGCACAAGGAACGTTACCCCGGCATTGACATCGTGGAGGAGGGGCTCCGCCATTATGATCCCGATACAGTGGCTGTTCAGGCTGTAGGTTATATCCGGAGGTACAAGAACGCACGCACGAGTCTGGACAAATATGGTGCCATTCATAATAAAACGGATTCCCAGAATAATCCGGGCCGGGTGTATCAAGAAGAGGAAACGGTGGGTTATGACGGGTTGGAGCTGCAGTATCAGGATGAGCTGCGCGGCAAAAACGGCTTTAAAACCGTGACCATCAATCCGCGTAATCTGCCGGATGGGATCGAATCGATCACACCGCCCGAAAAAGGCCATAATATCTATTCAACCATCCATAAAGAAATCCAATTGAAGACAGAGCAGGCGATTCAGGATCAGCTGCGATATTTGCAGACCCATGCCGTGTCAGGCAAGGTTCACAGGGATGCGGTGACAGGTTATGCAGTCGCCATGGAGGTAGAGACCGGCAATGTGGTGGCGATGGCGAGCATGCCGGATTATGACACGAATGTATGGCAGACTGGAGGAGTTGCTCCAAGTGTTATGGACGAAATAGAGCCTATGTACACGAACGGCACCATTAGACCGGTGAAAGCGTATCGGCCAGGCGATCATCCTGAATCGGTGCTGCTGCTCGGTTCCACGATCAAGCCGCTGTCCGTGTTGATCGGCTTGGAAGAGAGGCTGTTTACAACGTGGGACACCTACTACGATAACGGCTCTGCTTATTATGGCCGGAACAACTCTTCCCGTGTAGGTAACTCGGGCAGGCATGCCTACGGCCCATTGAGTCCGGCTAGAGCCATCGAGGTATCCTCCAATACGTTTATGGTTGATATGATCGGCAAAAAGCTGTACGGCCAATACGGTTCAGAGGCTATTACGGTCTGGGACCAATATATGAAGCAGTTCGGATTGGGCGTATCTACTGGTGTGGATCTGCCGCGCGAGTATCTCGGAACGCTTGAATACAAATATGAGGAAGAGAGCGTGCTGACACGCATGGTGCAGGGTTCGTTCGGGCAGCAGGGTAAATATACCACGCTGCAGCTGGCACAATACGCCGCAACCATTGCGAGCAAAGGGAAGCGAATGGAGCCGCATCTTGTGAGTGAAATCAGGGATGCTGATGGCAATGTGGTGCGGACCATCAAGCCCAAGGTGCTTAATGATGTGGATTTTCCTGATGCTTATTGGAATGAAGTCATTCGCGGCATGAACACTAAAGTGGCGGCATTTAACGGATTTCCTTATGATTTTGCCCGCAAGACTGGCACCTCAGAGCAGTGGGTTAAAGGAAAAGGAATGGTGGATAACGGTGTATTTATTGCCTTTGCTCCGCGCAATAATCCCAAGCTGGCGGTAGCGGTTGTTATTCCGGAAGGGGGATTTGGCGCTACAAGCGCAGCCCCTGTAGCACGCAAAATCTTCGAGGCTTACGATGACGTATACGGGCTCGATGGTGTGCCCAAGAAGACAGACCAGGATGCACAAAATGAACAGCAGCAGCCCTGAACCGGCATGATCATTAAAGAGCGTCCCCCCATTCGTGTCCAAGGGCGGGAAGCTTTTTTCTTTTGAGCTTCTTTTCAAATGTGGTAAAATGTCGTTGGGCTGCAAAGCCTAACATAAGAAGAGATATAGATACATACCGGACATACAGGAGGAGAGGGACCATGGGAAAATACAAGCTGCTTGCACTGGATATGGATGGCACACTGCTGAATGATAACCACGAAATTTCACTGGAAACGACCAACTGGATTCATAAAGCGATGCAGGAGGGCATTCACGTCTGTCTGTCGACAGGCAGAGCGGCATCAAGCGCCCTGCCATACGGACAGGAGCTGGGACTGGAAACGCCGATGGTCACGGTGAACGGCGGCGAGGTATGGAAATCACCCCGCGAGCTGTGGCGCCGCCATCTGCTGGATAAGGAGCTGATCCGCCAGATGAAGACAATAGCGGACGAGGCGGATTCCTGGTTCTGGGCTTATACCACCGAAGGGCTGTTTAATACAGAGAAATGGCCGGATTCACTGGATGAATTCGAATGGCTTAAATTCGGGTATAACACGGAAAATGATGATATCCGGCATGAAATTCTGATCAAGCTGCAAAATCTGGGCGGACTTGAGATCACCAACTCCTCCCCTACCAATCTGGAGATCAACCCGCAAGGCATCTCGAAGGAAAGTGGCGTTAAGGAAGTATGTGGTCTGCTCGGCATTACGATGGATGAAGTCGTCGCGGTCGGCGACAGCCTTAACGATCTGGCCGTCATCCAGGCGGTCGGCCTTGGTGTGGCGATGGGCAATGCTCAGCAAACGGTAAAGGAAGCTGCGGACCTGGTTGTGGCCAGCAATAACGATGACGGCATTGTAGAAGTCATCCGCGACCATATTCTCGTCTGATCCTGCCCTAAGAACGGCGGGCTATTAATAGTGCGTGTTCAAAAAGTCAGGTTTTCCAGCACCGAAGCTCTAATATTGAAAAGAAACGGAGGCAGCCATGGATATCCTCGGTTGGGTGCTTGTTATCGCGTTGTTTGTCATCGGGATGGCGGGAGCGGTATACCCGGTTCTTCCGGGCGCACTGGCGATTTATTTTGCGTTTTTTGTCTATGGATGGTTTTTCAGCTTTTCATCCTTTACCGTCTGGTTCTGGATTATCCAAACTTTGATCGTTGTTGTCCTCTTTGTGGCGGATTATATTGTAAATGCTTGGGGAGTGAACAAGTTCGGAGGCTCAAAGCTGTCCACCGTGCTGAGTACAGTCGGCGTGATTATCGGTCCCTTTGTCATCCCGGCCTTCGGGCTTATTCTCGGGCCGTTTATCGGTGCCGTGCTAGGGGAGCTTATCAATCGCCAGCCACTGGATAAAGCGGTCAAGGTCGGATTCGGCTCGCTCGTCGGCTTGTTCACCAGCACCGTGATGAAGTTTATTTTACAGCTCGTGATGATTGTCGTATTCCTGATTTATATATTCTAAATTACGGTTGGAAGGGAACATACATTGTCCAAGAAGGAAAGCTTTATTAAAGGCACATTGATATTGGCGGCGGCAGCCTTGGTGGCCCGGGTGCTGGGGCTCGTGCAGCGGGTTCCGCTGGAGCATCTGCTCGGAGACATCGGGGACGCGTCGTTCTCGATAGCGAACAGCGTATACCTCATGCTGCTCACGGTTGCAACAGCCGGCATACCAAGCACGCTCAGTAAAATGGTGTCCGAGCGTTATGCGCTGAACAAGCCGCAGGAGGCACGCCGCGTGTATCAGGCGGCTCTCATTTTTGCGGCCGGCGCCGGCATCGTCATTACGGTATTGCTGTATTTCGGCGCACCATTTTATGCACAGCATATCGCCAAGACGCCGGAAGCGGCGCTGTCGATCCAAGCGCTGGCGCCGGCCTTGCTACTGTTTCCGACAATTGCAATGATGCGTGGGTATTTTCAGGGCAGAGGCAACATGACAGCAGGGGGCGTATCGCAGATCGTGGAGCAGTTTGCCCGCGTCGGAATAGCGATTCTGCTGGCTTATTTCCTGCTGCAGGCCGGCTATTCGGATACACAGGTCGCGGCTGGGGCTTCTTTTGGCGGCGTGTTCGGCAGCATCGGGGCGTTTGCGGTCATGCTGTACTATACGTTTAAGATGCGCCGGTCCGATGCGGCGAACCGAATCAGCGAGCCGCTGTCGGAACAGGTGCCGCTGCTGCAAATTTATAAGAGCATCTTTACGCTCTCCATCCCGATCGTGCTCTCTTCCCTTGCCGTTCCAGCGGTTAACTTTATCGACACCTCGATCGTCAAGACATTGCTGCTTGACAAGATCGGTGAAGCAGCTGCAACGGAAACGCTGGGTATCCTGGGCAACCGGGCGCAGAGCATCGCGGGCATCCCGCCGATCCTCGCCATTGCGCTCAGCCAGTCGCTGCTGCCGATTATTTCCGCGGCCTTTGCGCGCAAGGACAGTGATCATCTGCGCAATCAGATCACATCCGCGCTGCGCATCTCGATTCTGACAGGCATGCCGATTGTCATTGCGCTTTGCGCTGCAGCTTATTCAGTGAACGGGCTGCTGTTCAGCTCACTCAACGGAAGCGGTATTATCGCTGCACTGACCTTTGGAACGATATTCCAGATTACGATGATGACGACCAACTCCATTATCATCGGCATCGGCAAGCCGAATATCTCCATGATCAGCGTCGCTGCCGGATTGATCGTTAAACTGGCGGCCAGCTGGATACTGGCGACATGGTTCGGAATCTACGGCATTTATGGCATTATTGCGGCTACAGCCCTCTGTTTCCTGACTATTACCTATCTGAATCTGCGTGTATTGAAAAAGGTAGTTTCGTTCTCGATCCTGGGTGGCAGATGGATAGGCTTTATCCTGACCGTGCTTGTGGCAGGCGCCGCCGGGTATGGTGTTAATTCGCTCGTTCTGGCAGTGGCGGGAGCGGCGCCGTCCAGAATCGTTTTTTTCGCAGCCTGCATTCTATCCGGGCTGACCGTTGTCATCTCCTACCTCGTTTTGCTTGTTCTGCTGCGCGTGCTGCGCCGGGACGAGCTGGGCAGCTATCCCCGGGTCATGCAAAGAGTGCTGCGCCCGCTGATGCGCCTTCAGCCTGGATCATCCGGGCAGCGGGGATAATATTCTTCATTGAAATAGAAGTGCTTCCGCATCATGGCCGGTGGCAGTCTTCAGAATGCCGAATTTGTGCTCATGGGTCATTTCGAACAAAAATGGCCGCCGCGGTTTGCTCAGATATGACGGATTCAGGTATCCCTCGAACCAGTCATACCTTGGAATGGGTTCGTACGGAGTGTCTGACCAGACCTGCTCCAGCGCCGGACTGTATAATTTGCGTCCTAAAGCAGGCCATTCACTGCTATGAAGCGTTGCGCTCTCGTGGGGAGAGTGCAGCGCTTTTTCGATGTCAGGCGTAAAGATGCCAGGCCAGTATTCGCTGCGCGAGCCTCTGTGCGGCACCTTGCGGGCGAAAGAAAGGGTCCGGGTCAGCACCTGCTCGTAACCGAACAGCAGGGCATACAGGCATTTGCCCAAGGCGATGCGCTCGCCCAAATCAGCGAATTGCTCGATGATGAGCCCGGCAAGCCCGCTGTCCTGACCAAGCGGAAATACAACCTGGTTCAGCTGAAGCCAATTGTGCATGCGAAATGTAGTGCTGCGGGTAACGTGTTTCCTGAAGTAAGGGTTGCGCATAACTCGCCCCTCGATATAGTGCTGTTCGTTAATGATGAGCGCGACAGTCAGAAGCGGACTGTCCCGCAGCGTCCAAAACCGTTCCCAGAACGGGCTCATGAAAGCAGAGACGTGGAAGAAAGGCAGCAGATGGAAGCAGCTGCGCCCAAGCCGGCGGCTGTGCGCGTACAGCAGCAGTTGGGGATACGCGTCCTGAAAAATAAGGGCATTGCATCGCTCAAGCAGGCGGTAGGTCCAATCTTTTTCTTTGCCTGTCACGAGGTCTGCCATCAGGCCGCCCTTCAAATCGGTCATGTTATAACCGCCATTGCGGGATACCATGTGGGCCAGCAGAGCCCAATGCAGCTCCGGGCAGCTGTTATAGCACTCCAGATATGCGGCTGTCCGCGTAACATTGCTGCGGTTATGCTTGGCGGTCTCGCTGTGTATATGTTCCACAAGCTCCCGGTCTTCCTCGGAATGCAATGTGTCTTCAACCTGTGCGCGCATGCTTCGCCCGCTCATGGAAAGCATGCGTTCCGCTTCCGCCAGGGCCGCTGCGGCGGAGCCTGCGTTCCACGGCAGTTCCCGCAGCGGATGGCGGAGCTTGTTTGAGGCTTTCCAGGCCGCATATTTGCCTCTCAGCGCATCCCCGGCCGTACGGGGCAGCGTTCCAAGCAGGCGCATGCCTGTGCGCAGCCAGTCGTCCCGCATAATGCCTTTCCTCCTTTCATATAGAGGTTGTTCAAAAAGTCATCTTTTGATCACGAAGTAAGTCAGGAAGCGGACTCGACATCGAATCTTGAATTCAGCCGGGCCTTCCGGTGCTCACGTACCCCCTGTACGCTCCGCTCCTCAGTCCCTAGCTTCATCCAACCTTCTTGGTGCTAAAAACCTGACTTTTTGAACACGCACATTTAGTCTTTTTTATTCAGTATGGCTCGGGAGCCGGAGTTCCAACCGAAATCGCAGGTGCTGTGCAAAAACCATTTTTCGGGTTAGAATAAAGACAAGCTTCGGTTTTAACAATCCTTGATGGCTGATTCATATATTGATTCGAAGGGATGGTGTGTTATATGCAGCAAATCAGAAATAAGGCGGAATTCGATCAGGCAGTGCAGGCTCCCGGGCTGACGGTGGCCGTATTTAAGGCTGACTGGTGCGGTGACTGCAAATTTATAGATCCGTTCATGCCGGATGTGGAAGAGAAATACGCTGATGCTTTGAAGCTGATCCAGGTTGATGTCGAGGAAGCGGAGGGAGTCAGCGAAGCCCATAACGTGCTTGGCATTCCGAGCTTCATCGCCTTCAGCAACGGCAAAGAAGTGGTGCGGCTTGTGAACAGATTGCGCAAATCCCGCGCGGAAATTGAACAGTTTCTCGACCGGGCCGTTGAAGTCCACACCGCATTGAAAGCATAAGCCGATCCAGGCGGAACGTCTCCCTTGTTATTCAAGGGGGGCGTTTTTTTGCTTTCCGGAGACGTTAACATTTTGTCACAAAGCATTTATGTCAATGATGTATGTATCAGTTATAATTTTTATTAAGCGAGATGATCTCAAGTAAAATATATGAAAACAGGTGAGATAGAGTGAAAAGTACACGGATTTTAAAATGGCTGGCCCTGGCGACCTGTATTGTCATGTTTTTGGCAACCTTTGGCGGCGGAGTGGTGACACGGACCGATTCCGGCTTGGGCTGCGGCAGGGAATGGCCAACCTGCAACGGCAAGTTTGTTCCGGCTCATACGATCGCTTCTGTCATCGAATTTTCACACCGCTCGGTCAGCGGATTGGCTGGGCTACTGTCCATTGCCACCTTTGTTGGGTTTATGATCTATTTCAAAAAGCGCCGTGATCTTCAGTTTTTCTCATTCATGACACTGGCCTTTGTGATTATTCAGGGGATGATGGGGGCGCTGGCCGTCGTGTTCTCCCAGTCCGCCGCGGTGATGGCGCTCCATTTCGGATTTTCCCTGATTGCCTTTGCGAGCGCGTCAATGATGACGCTGGGCGCCTGGCAGGAGGATCGTGACTTCCGCCGTGTGCAGCGTCATGAGAAGAAGCCTGTCTCGCGCGGCTTCCGCAATTTCATCTGGGCGTCAACCGTCTATACTTACATTGCAGTATATACAGGGGCGTTCCTGAGTCACTCTACCGAGAACCGCATTAACTCCTTCTTGGGGATTGCGCCGTTATCGCTGCACCAGATTGCAGCTGGCATCCTGTTCGTTGTTATTCTGGCCGTCGGTCATTTCGCGTATCGCAAGCATCCGGATCATGGCGATATCCGCGCTCTTGGCGTAACTTCCGTTATCCTCATTGCCCTGCAGATTGTTGTGGGAATTGCCCTGCTTTATACGGCGGGAAGACCGGAGCTGTACATGTTTGTCGTATTGTCGCATATGGTAATCATTGCAGCGCTGTTTGCCGTGTTGTGCTACATGAGCTTCCGGGTATGGCAGCTGTCGCCGGAGAAAATGGCGCTGCGGAACGCTTCCCTTCAACGCACTTAAACAAAACTGCAATATCCGGTTTTGCCCAAAAGCGGGTAAACCCCTATAATAAGATCAGAACAAGCAAAGTCCGCGAGCTGCTCGAGGACTTTGTTTTGGTTAAGGCTTGATATCACCGGCCTGCCCCAGCACCTGCGGCGGCTTTCAATATAGGAGGACTACATACCCGTGATCTATCAGAATCTGCGGCAGTTTGTTGAAGCGCTGCGCAAAGAGAATGACCTGCATATCATTGAAGCACCAGTTGATCCTTATCTTGAGCTGGCGGAGATTCACCGCCGGGTGATTGAGCAGGAGGGCAAGGCTCTGCTCTTTACCAACGTGAAAGGAACGCCGTTTCCCGTCGTCACCAATCTGTTCGGCACCGACCGGCGTGTGGATATGGCCTTCGGCCCCCGTCCTGAGCAGCTGATGAAGACGATTGTCAATGCAACGAAGACGCTGCTTCCGCCCACTCCGAAAGCGTTGTGGAATGAACGGGGGCTGATCGGGGACATGATTAAGGTAGGGTTAAAAACGGTCTCCTCCGCAGAAGCCCCTGTCCTGGGTGTGCAGAGAACAGAGGCACCGCTTGCGCCGCTGCCGCGTGTCACAAGCTGGCATGAGGATGGCGGTCCGTTCATTACGCTTCCTCTCGTGTACACCGAGAAGCCCGGCCAGCCTAAAGACCATAACCTGGGTATGTACCGGATTCAGATCTATGATGACTCCACAACGGGAATCCATTGGCAGATTCATAAAGGAGGCGGCTTTCACTATCATGAAGCGGAGCAGCGCAACGAGCCGCTGCCTGTCACGATCTTCCTGGGCGGTCCACCTGCGTTGATCGCTTCGGCGATTGCCCCCGCTCCCGAGAATCTGCCTGAGCTGATGCTCGCGTCGCTGATTATGGGCGGCAAGCTGCCGATGGCGGAAGATCCGTTGGGCGGACACCGTATTCCTGCAGAGGCTGAATTTGCCATCAGCGGTTACGTGCCTCCGCATGATCGCCGTCCGGAAGGACCGTTCGGAGACCATTTCGGCTATTATTCGTTAAAGCATGATTTCCCGGTATTTCATGTCAAGCATATGCATCACCGCAAGGACGCCATCTATCCGGCGACGATTGTAGGCAAGCCGCGCCAGGAGGATTATTACCTCGGTGAATTCCTGCAGCGTCTGCTGTCACCGGCTTATCCGCTTGTCATGCCGGCCGTGCGCTCTTTATGGGCCTACGCGGAGACGGGGGTTCATGCACTGGCTGCCGCGGTTGTACGCGAAAGCTACTCGCGCGAGGCGCTTGTTTCCGCCTTTACGATCCTGGGGCAAGGGCAGCTGTCGCTGACCAAGTTCCTGATGCTGACGGACAAACCGCTGGACCTGTCGAATTTTACGGTGCTGCTGGAGACGATTCTGGAGCGCTTCAATCCGGCACAGGATTTGTTCATAATCAATCATACCTCGCATGATACGCTTGATTATACGGGGCGCAAGCTTAACCATGGCAGCAAGGCTGTGCTGATGGGCGTCGGCGAGCCGGTGCGTGAGCTGCCGCGGTTGTATGAGGGCGGAGACCTGCCGGGCATCACCCGTATTGAGCCTTATTGTGGCGGGTGCCTTGTCATCTCCGGCGCCTCCTATGAGCAGAATCCTGAGCTGCCTGCCCAGGTGCTGCAGCGAATGTCAGGCATGGAGCAAAAGTGGCCGCTGGTGTTTATTGTGGATAACGCCGAAGAGGTGGTTAAGTCACAGGCCTCCTTCCTGTGGACGGTATTTACCCGCTTCAATCCGGCAACGGATATGTTTGCCGATCATGAAGTCAAGCTGCATCATTTGAATTACAAGCTGCCGATCGTAGTGGATGCGCGCATGAAGCCAGGCTACCCGGATGAGGTACTGCCGCGTGAGGACATTGTCCGCCTGGTGGATGAACGCTGGAAGAGCTACGGTTTCTAATGGGTTTCTGAGTCATAAGCAGGAACAGACACTGGGAGGTTGAGCATATGCTGCGTGAGCTTTTGGGAGAACCGCCAAGGCAGGATAATGGAATACTGCTGCAGGCGATGAACAACATGAAGCGGACGCTGGGCTTGCTGCAGCGCCAGATGGAGCAAAGCGGGGATCCGACATTTGATTTCCGCAAGGCCGAAATATTGACGCTTGGGCTGATCTCCTCCCTGACCGAGCTGGAAGAGAGCGCGTTCGCCGCGGCATTTTTCCGTAAGAGGGTACACGCAGAGTTTTCCGAGGAAATGAGCGAGCAGGAGCGTGCGGATTATGAACGTTATGTGTATTTTTACAAAAACGGGTTTATCCGGGTGTTCTCCATGCTGGACAAGCTTGGCAATCTGCTGAACGACTTTTACGATATGAATACTTCCAGGGTGAAGGCTCATTATTCCTACTTTACCGTGCTGCGGCAGTTCCGGTATTTGAAAATCCACGACAGGCTTGCTGATTCTTTGTTTGAGCTTAAGGACCGCTTCAGGGAGCCGCTTGGGCGACTGCGCAAACGCAGAAATACGGAAGTGCACTACATGAACGTGGAAATGCAGGATGATCTGTGGCAAAAGCAGCGGGCTTTGTACGGGAAAATCAAGCTTGAGGATCTGGACGAGCATCTTGATGATCTGCGGCAGGGTCTGGACATGGTATGCCGGTCGGTAGCGGAAGCGTTCGAATATACGAATCAGCAGTGGGAAAGACATTCAGCGAGTAAATAAAGTCGCAGGATGCAGCCATTCTTTGTAACTGCCAGAAATTTTTCCGAATGTTTTCGCAAAAATACCTTTGACAAAGCCATGTAAAGTATCTATACTGAAATCTAGTTTAATGTCAGCTTTATGAGGACTCTAGTATTCCAAACTTAAATTAATTGAAACAACTATATATCTCTTATCGAGAGAGGCGGAGGGACTGGCCCGATGAAGCCCGGCAACCGGCTGCACCCCGGCGTTATTACACGCTTAGAGGGCAGCGTCATGGTGCTAATTCCAACAATACCACTATGATTAAGTAGTATTGGCAGATGAGAACCGGATTTTGCTGCATAGCAGGAGCCCTTTTCATTTGCGAAAAGGGCTCTTTGCTTTAATTGGACAAAATAGAGACAGATCCGGCGGGAAGGGGTAAAAGGAAGAGAAGGGGGACGTACCAACTTGATTGAAATCAAGAAGCTAACAAAATTTTATGGCAAAGGCAGCCGGAAGACACCTGCATTGTCCAACCTGAACTTATCGATCGGCAAAGGTGAAATTTTCGGCATTATCGGCCACTCCGGGGCAGGAAAAAGCACGCTGATCCGCTGCATCAATTTGTTGGAGCGTCCAAGCTCGGGCGAGGTGTGGATCGACGGAGTGAACATGACCGGCCTTAACCGGAAGCAGCTGCAGGCCAGAAGGCGTAAAATCGGGATGATTTTTCAGCATTTCAACCTGCTGTCATCCGCGACGGTATATGACAATATCGCATTTCCGCTTCGTCTGGACAGCAGGCCGAAAGCGAATATCGACAAGAAGGTGAAAGAGCTGCTCGCACTTGTCGGGCTGGAGCAGCATGCCAACAAATATCCGGCACAACTGTCAGGCGGCCAGAAGCAGCGCGTCGGCATAGCCCGTGCACTTGCCAGCGATCCGGACGTGCTGCTGTGCGATGAGGCCACGTCGGCGCTCGACCCGCAGACGACGGATTCTATTCTGAAGCTGCTGCTGGATATTAATCAGCGCTTCAATCTGACCATCGTGCTGATTACGCATGAGATGCATGTGATACAGCGGATCTGCGACCGCGTCGCCGTTATCCATGAAGGCGGAATCGTAGAGCAGGGCCCGGTGGCTGAAGTCTTTATCAAGCCGCAGCATCCGGTGACAAGGGAATTCATTATGAGGGAGACGGACCAGGGAGAAGAGCTGCAGGCAGCGATTGCCGCACCTAACCCGGCCTCCTCACAGACCGTTAAAATTTCGTTCCTGGGCGACAAAACCTATGAATCGATTTTATCACGGACGGTCCGCCAGACCGGTGTGGATTTTGCCATCCTGCAGGGCACGATCTCCACGCTGAAAAATGTGCCCTACGGATTGCTTACCGTACGCTTTGAGGGAGACGATAAGGCGATCCGGGAGACGATGCAGGAATTGTCGGCACAGGGGCTTGATGTGGAGGTGATCGGCTGATGGATGGGCTCGATTTTTCGCAAATTAACTGGAATGAGATCGGTAGTTCAACGCTGGATACGATCCAAATGCTGCTCATATCCGGGCTGTTCACGCTGATTCTGGGATTGCCGCTCGGTGTTGTGCTGTTCCTGTCCAGCCGTTCGTCACTTGCCCTGATGAAGGTAATCTACACCGTACTGTCATTTATCGTTAATATACTGAGATCGGTGCCGTTTATCATTCTGATCGTGGCACTGATTCCTGTAACGAGGCTGCTCGTCGGTACCTCCATTGGCGTGACCGGCACGATTCCTCCGCTGGTGATCGGGGCGGCGCCGTTTTTCGCAAGGCTTGTCGAGACCTCCCTGCGTGAGGTGGACCGGGGCGTCATTGAGGCGGCTCACGCAATGGGAGCCTCGACCGGGCAGATCATCTTCCGGGTGCTGCTCCGTGAAGCAAGACCGGGTCTGCTCGCCGCATTAACGATTACGATTGTCACACTCGTGTCCTATACGGCCATGTCCGGTATGATCGGCGGCGGCGGCTTGGGTGCGCTGGCGATCAACTACGGTTATTACCGCTACGATACGGCCGTCATGATCGTTGCCGTTGTGCTCATGGTTGTGCTGGTGCAGGTGCTGCAAATGGCGGGTGACCGTCTGGTACGGCATTATACAAGGAAATAAGGAAACATTATATATAGATCCTTATTTTTACCCAATCTTTTAAAAATAAATTTTGGAGGGGTACATGTTATGAAAAAATGGTCATTTGCTTTGTTAAGCCTTGCATTGCTGCTGATTTTGGGCGCCTGTGGGAACGCTAAGACAAATTCTGGAGCAGCCGCAGACAATAATCCGGGAACACCGCGCAGCATTGAGTTGAAGGTCGGCGCATCCGCCGTTCCTCATGCCGAGATTCTTGAAGCGATCAAGCCTGAACTGGAAAAGCAGGGCGTACGTCTGCAAGTTGTTACTTTTAACGATTATGTGCAGCCGAACGTGCAGCTGTTCGACAAGCAGCTGGATGCGAACTTTTTCCAGCATCAACCGTATCTGGACAGCGAGAACAAAGCACGCAAAATGAATCTGGTGCCTGTAGTTCCGGTGCACGTTGAACCAATGGGGGCGTATTCGCAAAAATACAAATCAGTGGATGAAATCCCTGACAGCGCGATTGTAGGTATTCCGAACGATGCCACCAACGGTGGCCGTGCTCTGATGCTGCTGGCCAAGCAAGGTCTGATCACATTGAAAGACAATACGGACATCAATTCTACCCTCGCCGATATCACTGCCAATCCGAAAAACCTGGACATCCGTGAAGCGGATGCGGCTATCCTGCCGCGCCAGCTGCCTGACCTGGATCTGGCGGTCATTAACACGAACTATGCGCTGGAAGCCAATCTGAATCCGACGAAGGACGCCCTGTTCATCGAAGACAAGGATTCCCCGTATGCGAACTTGCTGGTAGCCCGTCCGGACAACAAGGACTCCGAAGGCATTCAGCTGTTGGCCAAAGCACTGCAATCCGACGCAGTCAAGAAGTTTATTGAAGATAAATACAAGGGAGCTATCGTCCCTGCATTTTAAATAAAACACACTGTTATGCCTTATATACCGCTGCTGCCTTCGGACAGAGCGGTTTTTTGCATGCTGCGCTCCGGTTAGTTGAGGCATGGACCTAAATCTTTTATACTGTTCCTGTGGCGTTTTCTCTTTGCAGAGGAGGAAGAAGTACGTTGAAACCAAAGGTTGCCCTGATTACAGGAAGCGCCAAAGGGCTGGGAAGAATGACAGCTTTACATTTGGCGGATCAAGGGTTCGATATTGCGATAAACTATGTACACAGCCGGGGGGAAGCTCTGGAGCTGGAGCAAATTATTCAGGCCAAGGGCGTACGATGTACGGCCGTTCAGGCGGACATTTCCAAGCAGCCGGATATTGAAAAGCTTGTGAGCCAGGTGGAGCTTAAGCTCGGCGGTGTGGATATCATGGTGAATAATGCAGGGCCGTTTATACGAGAACGCAAGCTGTTTGCTGACTATGCGCCTGCTGAAATTCATGCTATGCTGAACGGGAATCTTGTCGGCACGATGCTGCTGGATCATCTGGTGCTTCCGCATATGCGCAGACAGCGATGGGGAAGGATTATCCATTTTGGCTTTGGACATGCTGCTGAGGGAAGAGCGTGGCCGCACCGGGCGGTATATGCGGCGGCGAAGGTGGGGCTGGTTTCTTTTACGAAAACCCTGGCTGTTGAAGAAGCTCCGTCGGGAATTACGGTCAATATGATCTGTCCCGGAGACATTCGTGGTGATAATAAGGAGAAAACGATTGCCGAGGTCAGGGGGCTGCGGGATGATGAGACGCCCATGGGCAGACCGGGCAGCGGTGAGGATATCGCGCGCGTGATTGCCTATTTATGCGAGGATTCGTCCGATTTCATTACAGGCAATATTATGGACATCTCCGGAGGCCTTGATCCGATCCGCCCTTCGATATTGTAGATGGGCAGGAGTCCACAAAAAAGAGCCTTGGCTTCTTGCGAAGCCAAGACCCTTACCATCAATATGCCTGAAGCATATTAGAATACCTGTATTACTTCCTGCACCCCGTCAACTTCTTCGAGAAGAGCACGTTCAATGCCGGCTTTCAACGTAATGGTCGAGCTCGGGCAGCTGCCGCAGGCACCCATCAGCTTCAGCTTCACGATGCCGTCTTCCACGTCAACCAGCTCTACGTCACCGCCGTCACGCTGCAGGAACGGACGCAATTTATCCAAAACTTCCAACACTTCATCATACATGGTGATTGTGTTATCGCTCATTAAAATTCAACTCCTTTCCTATAAGGTTTATTATATTACAAACGAGAGCAAAATAAAATGCTCCCGTCAAAAGCAGGTGAAATAAAATCATGAGACCGATCATAGAATTTTGCAGCAGCAATATCAGCACTGAGGATGTTATGCCCAGACTGGAGGAGAACCCCGAATACGATGTCGTGGAATACGGCTGTCTGAACAATTGCGGGCAGTGTTATGCCCAGCCATACGCCATGGTTAACGGTGAAATTGTGGCGGCGGATTCGCCTGAAGCATTGTATGATGCAATTATCGCCAAAATCAAGGAAGCCGAAGCATGGGATAGTCTCGATATTGACTGATTGCCAGGAAAATTTAACTTTTGTGATACTTAGCGGGCAAAGGCTATGGTGAAGGTTTTCATCGTAGCCTTTTTTCTATTCATATCATATTATGCAAGAATAGAACGAACGTTAGTGAGAACAGCTTTAAAAGAAAAAGACTACGATGAATTTTTCATCATAGTCTTTCCGTGACAGGAGTGTAATCCTCAACTTTAGCCAAAATGACGCTTCGATTTCCAGAGGACACCGCTTTTGAGCAGACGTGGAATACGTCCGCGCAGGGCCGTTCCGCCCAGGAAGCCGTAGCCGAATCCGGCCTTTTTGCCCAATGATCCAAGGGTGCCGCGCAGCTTGATAGGGTGCACATGTGGCGACTCCCCTTTCCAGAGCGCATGGACGATATGGGCAATCTGCTCACCCTGGACTTCTGCCGCCTGTGCGCTCGGTGAATAAGGAAGACTCGCGCAATCCCCGACGACATATACCTCGGTATGATCCGGGATTTGGTACAGCCCATTCAGAACGATGCGTCCCTGTGGGTCCTTGGCTACCTTCAGATCCTGAACAATCTTCACCGGCTGGATCCCGGCCGTCCATACGACGGCATCGGTAGGAATGAGCTCATCACGGTTATAGATTGCGTTAGGTTCAACCCTTGTCACCGAGACATGGGACATAGCGTTCACATCATGCTCTTTGAACCATGCATGCACATAGGCGGATAGACGTTGCGGGAAGGAAGAGAGCACCCGTTCGCCCCGATCCATGATAGAGATGTTGAGGTCCGGACGGCTCTCCCGCAATTCGGCTGCAATTTCCACCCCGCTCAGACCGCCCCCGACAATATGGACGCTCCCGTAGGGCATGATTTCATTCAAGCGCATATAAGCCTGCCGTGTGCTGTTGAACGATTGGATCGTGCTGGCGTACTCTTCAGCTCCGGGGGTATTATGAAAACGGTCCGTACAGCCCAGGCCAATCACGAGCTGATCATATTCCAACGGCTCACCGTCTTGAAAGTGGACGGTTTTGGCATCCAGATCGATGGAGGTTACTTCCCCGTATCTGCGGGTAAGCTGATCGTGCTCCGGGAAGGTGACTCTCAGTTCAAAGTCCGATACTGTTCCGGCAGCCAGCGCATAATATTCCGTTTTAAGTCCCTGAAACGGCATCCGGTCCACAAGCACAACCTCGGTATCTTTTGGTAAGGATTTGTCCAGTAGTTCTTTTGCAATGGTGAGACCGCCGTAGCCGCCACCAAGAATGACGAATTTCTTCATGATAAGGTAACGCCCTTTCTAGTCAACGATTGTGCCAACCTGAGTTGCTTACAACAGATTACTCGTACACTTCAATTTCGTTATAGAAGGTGTCCCGCTCAACCGGAATGCGGCCGGCTCCCTTGACGAGCCAGATGAGCTCTTTGCGGGTCAGACCGGCAGGCGTAAGCGCTCCGGCAGCATGGCTGATTTGCTCGCGCACGATTGTGCCGTGAACATCGGACGCGCCAAAGGAGAGCGCCACCTGCGTGAGCTGCGGCCCGATGTTAATGAAGTAGGCCTTGACGTGCTGGATGTTGTCGAGCATCAGGCGGCTGATGGCAATCGTCTTAAGATCCTCGTAGGCTGAATTACGCCGCATGATGCCGGCATTTTTGCTCTTTGGCTGCATGGACAGCGGGATAAACACCATAAAACCGCCGGTTTCATCCTGAAGCTCGCGAATTTGCAGCATGTGATTAACCCGGTCCTCATAAGACTCAACCGATCCGTACAGCATGGTCGTGTGGGTCTTCATGCCAAGCTTGTGAGCCGTCCGATGAACCTCCAGATAGCGATCCACGTTGGCCTTAGTGACTTTCATTTTCTGCCGGTATTGGTCTGATAAAATTTCAGCGCCGCCGCCGGTCAGTGTTTGCAGTCCGGCTTTCCGCAGCTCCTGCAGCACTTCCTCTATGCTGAGTCCGCTGATGCGGGTGAAGAAATCGATCTCGGCAGCCGTATAAGCCTTAAGGGTGACATGAGGATATTTTTCATGGAGCACCTTCAGCGAATCAACATAATATTGAAAAGGCACATGTTGATTATGCCCGCCGACGATATGAAATTCACGCACTCCGGGATGGATATGCTGTTCAACATAGTCGATCATTTCCTGACCGGACAATGTATAGGAGCCCTCCTCGCCCAGGTCCTTACGGAAATTGCAGAACGCGCAGCGGGCTTCACATACATTGGTGAAGTACAGGCTCATATTTTCAATGAAATACACTTTTTTGCCGTTCTTGCGCAAATTGGCTTCGTTAGCGAGCTGGCCCAAGGTCAGAAGATCGTCGGTCTCATAAAGGTACACGCCGTCTTCAAGCGTCAGACGCTCGCCGTTGCGGACCTTCTCAACAATCTCCGCCATTCTTCGCTCTGTAAAGGGTGATACTAATGTGGACATACCTATTCCTCCTCCAAAATGCTGAGCGATCAGCCATTGTCAGCCGATACACACAGGATGTCCCGTTCCGTCGGTACGCTTCCGGCTTCGCGGAGCATGTTATGCTGTGAAAAATGTTACAAAACGAACGATATCGGTCTTATCTATGACGAAATTCCGACATTTGTTTGTTACGCACCCATCTATTATAAACCTGACCTGCCGGGTGTTCAACCGGATCGGCGAGAAAAACAGTGCTTTTGTCCTTGGTGGACGGGCGCTTCCATGGCTTGAGGCTCTGCCGAAACTGGAGTATACTGAAGAGGTAGAATGCAAGGAAAAGGAGGAAAAGCAATGATTACAATTACAGATTCAGCTGCCGGGCGCCTGAAGGAAATGCTTGCACAGCAGGAAGTGCCGAATATGTTCCTGCGTCTGGGTGTAACACCAGGTGGCTGCACAGGTTTCTCATATGCAATGGGTTTCGATGATCAGGAAAGCGATCAGGATATATATATGGACGTCCAGGACTTGAAGGTGGTTATGGAGAAGGAGAGTCTCCCCTACCTCAACGGTCTGGAAATCGACTTCGAGGAATCCGGCATGTCCGGCGGCTTCACCATCCATAATCCGAACGCCATCGCTACATGCGGCTGCGGCTCCTCTTTCCGCACACGCGAAGACGCAGGCGCGCCGAATCCGGAGCAGTGCTGAGGCAGAGATGTCAGCAGTTAAAAACCTCCATAGCAGGATAGCATCCTATCTGCTTATGGAGGTTTTTTGCGGCTTAAAAGCTCTGTTGGACCATGGTATTCATAAGGAGAGATTTAACTTGAAAATAGTGATCACCCAGCAAATATCCGCCACGGGCGTAAAGGAATATACGAAGGTTTCCAGAACGTTCGAATCTTACAGTCTGCCAAATACAGGACATAAAATAACCGATCCCGCTTTTGGGGACATGCTGTATTACGAGGTCGAGGATGTCATGATCGATTACGCTGCGGATGAATGTCTGGTTGCCCTTCCTCCGGTCACGATCTATTCCGATGATGCGGAGGATTTGCGGGATGCGGTCCGGGAATACGAGTCCCACGGCTGGACATGCACCAAGCCTGTATAATGGGGATGTTTGGCCAAGTCCCCCCTCAAGCAAAAGCGATTGTCTTTCCGGCAATCGTCTTTGCTTTACTAAAGGAGAACGAATAAGCGAACAACTTGTGGTGAAAAATAATGAAAATATTGATATAATTATGTAAGGTTCATCATAGGATTTCAGGTCGTCTCTTTATGGGCCCATACGCAGCCAGAGCAGCTTCCGTGATTTGCACAAATTTTATGGTTGAACGAAAAGGGGACAGGACAAGTGAGAGTGAAACTGAAATTTACAAACAAAGGGAAGACAGCGATCGAAAAGTTCAGCAATGACGAGTTGATTGAAATTTTCTCCCGTTACAGCAACACGCTGACCAAAAAGTATGACGTTGAAGTCGTGGTGCCCGAAGAAGCCAATTCGAGCATTATCGGCGATGGTTCTATAGAACTGCGGCTGGAGCGCGTGAACTGCGATGTGGAGACTTTTCTTAAAGAGCTGAGCCGGGATATCAAGGTCCCTTTGGTGAAAAGGCTGGGCACGAAGCTGGACAATGTATTTAAACCGGAAGTAATAGAGGCCTAATGAAAAAATGGGATCAAGTCTTGGGTGCACCGCACGCTCAAGGCTTTTTCTGTATTGGTTAGGATGTGAGTCCAAATGAAAGTTAGCGTACTTGATCAAACTGTGCTGCGGGATCAGGAATCGCCTGAGGAAGCTTTCCTGCAGACAGTGGAAACGGCGGTGCATGCGGACAGTTTGGGTTACGAGCGTTATTGGGTATCGGAGCACCACAGCACGGATGCGCTGGGAGGCTCCTCCCCCGAGGTGCTCATTAGCTTCCTGGCTGCCAGGACAAGACGGATACGCGTGGGCTCCGGCGGCGTCATGCTGCCGCATTACAGCCCGTACAAGGTAGCGGAAAATTTTCGCGTGCTCGGTGCATTGGCGCCGGGACGGATCGATCTGGGTGTAGGTCGGGCGCCCGGCGGTGTTCCGCTGTCCACCAAAGCGCTGCAGGATTTGCAGCTGCGGGACCCCGATACTTTTTCCGATCAACTGAGACAGCTGCAGGAATATTTGAAGGACATCCTTCCAGTGAAGCATCCATTGCACGGTTTGATGACTACCCCCAGAATTTCGGTAAAGCCGCAGCTTTGGATGCTTGGCACGAGCCCTTCCAGCGCTAGGCTGGCGGGGACGGCAGGATTGCCTTACGCTTTTGCTTTCTTTTCCGAAACCCAGCAGCAGAAGGCGCTGCTTTCCTTCCAGCGGTACAGGGACACGTTCCGCCCGTCGGATGTTATAGAACAGCCCTACAGCATGCTTGCCATACGAATCATTGCCGCAGATACAGACGAAGAAGCGGAGGAAGCGGCCGTTGGTTCACTGCGTTTCAGCCTGATGCTGAATAAGGGGCGCATCGTAAGGCTGGCAGATCCGCAGTCAGCCAGAGCAGCGCTGGAGAACCTGTCCGCTGGCGAACTGGAGGAATTGGAACGAATCCGCAGCATTTACGTGATCGGTTCCCCTTCCACCATCCGCCGAAAAATTCGTGAGCTGCAGCAGAGCTACCGGTTTGATGAGCTTATGGCGTTGTCGCTGATTTATGATTTCCAGCAGCGCAAGCGTTCGTTGGAGCTGCTGAAAGAAGCTGTTGATGATCTATAATTTTTAGCGGAATATTATTTTTTCTGTATTTCGGGAAATTATTCATGAAAAACAAAAAAGACAGTTCGCGGCTTGTGAACTGCACTTCCACTGCTAGTCGTATCAAACAAATTGGTGCAGTTCAGGCATGGCGGACTGTCTTTTTCTAATTGACTATTGAATGTTATACGTGATCCGGACGCAGCTTGGCGGGATCAAATGAAGGAACCAGGCCCTCGGCGGCGGCGCGGCCGAGCAGAACCTCAATTGCGGCATAACCGCTCTCGCCAAGATCAGCCGTGAAATCATTAACGTACAGATTGATATGGGACTGTGCCACGTCCGGAGACATTTCCTGGGCGTGTGATAAAACGTAATCGCGGGAAGCCTCGGGATGCTGCCACGCATATTCCACGGAGGCACGGATCCAGCCGGCGATCGCTTTCAGATCCAGATTGCGGCGGGCAATGATAGCCCCAAGCGGAATCGGCAGTCCCGTATCCTCTTCCCACCAGCTGCCCAGATCCACCTGCAGGCTGAGCCCGTATTCGGGATAAGTGAAGCGTGCTTCGTGAATAACCAGTCCCGCGTCCATCTGTCCATCCCGTACAGCCGGCATGATCTGGTCAAACGGCATGACAACGATCTCGCCCACGCCGCCCGGCACATGCTTGGCCGCCCAGAGGCGGAACAGCAGGTAGGCGGTGGAGCGTTCGCTTGGAACAGCCACGCGCTTGCCTGACAGGGCTACCGGGTCTGTGGAGCCGTCCAGCGTCAGCACGAGCGGGCCGCAGCCGCGTCCCAGCGCGCCGCCGCAAGGCAGCAGGGCGTAGTCATCCAGCACCCATGGCAGGGCGGCATAGGAGATTTTCATGACATCCAGTCCCTCGGGCGTTACGGCCAGATTGTTCGTAATATCGATATCGGCATATTTGACCTCAAACTCGGGTGCGCCCTCAACCAATCCGTGTACCAATGCGTGAAATACAAAGGTGTCGTTGGGGCATGGCGAAAATGCAATCTTCATCTTATAAAACCTCCGTTAAAATCTTGAATGCAGCTTCAAGCGACTGCAGCGCCTCTTTGATCCGCCATTCGGCACGGTTGCGGGGGCCGACGGCATTGGAGATGGCGCGCAGCTCAAACGCGGGCAGCCCTGCGTAGCGCGCGGCCATGGCGACCCCGTAGCCTTCCATCGCTTCGGCGGCGGCGCCCGGTACCCGCTCGGCCAGCGCCGCCGCCGCGGCGGCGGTGCCCGTCACCGTGGACACGGTCAGCACCGGGCCGACACAGGCCTGCAGACCGCCGGCCGCAAGGAGCTGGACCCAACGGGCGGCGGTCCCGGCGTCCACCGGCAGACGGCTGGAGCCGAAGCCGAGCTCGTCCACGCTGCTGAAGCCTTCCGCCGTTTCGGCGCCAAGATCCGCAGCGATGATGGAGGTCGCCACCACGACCGATTCCACCGGCGCAACTCCGGCGAAACCTCCGCCGATGCCGGCGCTGATGACAGCCAGGTAGCCGCCAGCGGCCAGCCGCCCTGCCGTAAGGGCGGCTGCCGAAGCCGGGCCTACCCCGGCCAGCTGCACATCAAAGCGTGGGCTGCCGTTCAGGCCGCGCAGAACAGCCTCCCGCTCGGCTTCCACCGCCGTCATAATCAATATGCTTCCTTCCTGGACGGAAGGGTTAAAGGAAGATGTCTCTTGCACAAGTGATCCCTGCTTCCATAATTCGATTCGTTACTCATCATACACCTTTTGAAAGCAGCATTCAAAATAACCGCAGCTTATGAAAAAACAAAAAAAGCGCCTTCAGGCGCTTGCATAGCTGAAAAAAATCAGTACCCTAAAATTAATGAATACCCTGGAACATGGTGATGTCCCGGTCGAAATGACTTTTGCTGCCATCAGCATTGCGGACGCGTATAGTCGTATCCGAGAACATTTCAATAAGCCCGCTTCCGATCTCACAGTATACACCTGTCGGATCTTCCTGCCATACCGTAACGGGGGTTTGGGACAATGCGGCTATAAAAAAATCGATATTTTTTTGCAGAATGCGGGGTTTTTTCTTCGAATCCATAGATCGTCCTCCCGGATTTTGGCTTTGCTGGGCCAGTGATGCCACATAAAAAATTTGATTCAAGTAATGACTTTAACGTGTATAGGCTGTTTTGTAAAGGACAAAAGTTGTGCGTTTACGCAGATTTTACATTTTGTTGATATACTGATGGTGAATGCAGACGATACCGATAGTACAATAACCAGGTAAGATTTCGTTCTTCCGGCATTACGGGAATAAGCGGGACAACATTGAAGACAAAGACAATTCAATTATGGGGCAAATAATGGAGGTCACTATGATCAAAGAAGAAAGTCACGCCGAGAGCGACAAAGCAAGGGCAGCCCGTTATTTCAATCGTGATCTCAGCTGGATCGAGTTTAACCGCAGGGTGCTGCAGGAAGCGCAGGCTCCGGATACTCCGCTGCTGGAACGGGCCAAGTTTCTCGCCATCGTCTCCAGCAACCTGGACGAATTCATGTCCGTCCGTGTAGCGGAAACCCGGGAGAAAATCAAAGCAGGCTTCATGCAGAAGGATTTTACCGGCTACACTTCGCCAGGTTTGTACAAGCGGTTGGTCAAAAGAATTTCGGAAATGGTATCCGAGCAGTACAAGACCTTCCGCGAAGTGTCGCGCCAGATGGTGAAGAAAGGGCTTGTATTCCTGGATTACGAGGATCTGAACGCTACCCAGCGCAAGGCTTTGGACACCTACTACCATGACATTATTTTTCCGGTGCTGACACCGATGGCGGTCGATCAGAGC
The DNA here is from genome assembly GCF_046098255.1 of Paenibacillus jiangxiensis. NCBI lineage: Bacteria > Bacillati > Bacillota > Bacilli > Caryophanales > Paenibacillaceae > Paenibacillus > Paenibacillus jiangxiensis. Next base: position 24,767 of record NZ_JBJURI010000023.1, on the reverse strand, counting down.
CGTCCGTTTCCGCTTGTGCATCACAGATATATCTATCTCGCGGTCGTGCTGCGGCGGAAGGGGGACGGTCCCGATGAGAAGCCGTTTTTCGCCATTGTCCAGGTTCCTTCGAATATTCCGCGCGTCGTTGCCGTTCCGCGCCGCGCGAACAGTAAAAACAAGCATTTTATTCTGATTGAGGATTTAATCAAGCACCATATCCATACGTTGTTCAGCGGCTACATCCCGGAATCTGTTCATGGCTTCCGGGTGACGCGCAATGCTGACCTGAGCATCAATGAAGAGGAAGCGGAGGATCTGCTGGAGGAGATCGAGAAGGAGCTGCGCAGACGGAGAAGGGGAGCCCCTGTAAGGCTGGAGGTTGAAAAAGGCATTCATCCATACGCTCTGCTGGAGCTGCAGACAGAATTCGAGTTGTTCGATCACGTATTCGAAACGGACGGGCCGCTGGATCTCGGATTTCTGTCCTCCTTTGCCGACGGTCTTGAAGGCTATTCGCATCTGCGCTTTCCGCAGATCAAGCCTCTGTATCCGCCGGAGCTGCCGCTGCGCGAGGACATGTTCGAGGTGCTGCGCAGCCGCGATGTGCTGGTATACCATCCATATGAATCGTTTGATGCGGTTACGGATTTTGTGCTGGAGGCTTCCGAGGATCCGGATGTGATGGCCATCAAAATGACGCTGTACCGGGTTAACGGGGAATCCCGTCTCATTCCCGCTCTGGCGCACGCCGCCGAATCCGGCAAGCAGGTTACGGTTGTGGTTGAGCTGAAGGCAAGATTCGATGAGGAACGCAATATCGCCTGGGCGCGCAAGCTGGAAAAGGCGGGATGCCATGTCGTGTACGGGCTGGTCGGCCTCAAAACGCATGCAAAAATCATCCTTGTCGTAAGGCATGAGCAGAACTCCCTCAAACGCTATGTGCATGTTGGGACAGGCAATTATAATGAAAGCACGGCCAGAGCTTACACAGACGTCGGGCTGTTCACGTCCAATCCGGTTATTGGCGAGGACGCATCGGGGCTGTTCAACGAAATCACCGGTTTTTCCACGGTTAAGCAGCTGCAGGCTCTTTCTGCCGCTCCGACAGGGCTAAAGCCGAAGCTGTTTGAATTGATTCGCCGGGAATCCGGACATGCCAGAGCAGGAAGGCCGGCAAAAATTATAGCCAAGGTGAACTCCTTGTCCAACCAGGAGATGATTGATGAGCTGTATGAAGCTTCCCAGGCCGGGGTCAAAATCGACCTGATTGTGCGCGGAGTATGCTGCCTGCGTCCAGGGGTTCCGGGACTAAGCGAAAACATACGGGTGATCAGCATCGTCGACCGTTTTCTGGAGCACTCAAGAATCTTTTATTTTGAGAATGCAGGCCATTCGGAAGTGTTCCTCTCCAGTGCGGATTGGATGACACGCAATTTATCGCGCAGGATCGAGCTGATGTGCCCTGTGTTTGATGAAGGACTCAAGCAGATGGTAGTTGATATTCTCCAGCTTTCCCTCAGTGACAATGAAAAAGCCAGACAACTGATGCCGAACGGAAGCTATCGTTTTGTGAAAAACGACAGCCCGCCCGTCCGCAGTCAATTTGAGGCGATGAAGGTCACGAATTGGAAGAAAGAAATACAGACCACGATAAAATAATATCCCATGCTTTTTGCACATCCTTGGCCGCGTTTTCCATGGCCTTGAGCTCCAGGATAGGCTCCTCGCGGCTGTGCAGACGCAAATGAAGGGAGCCGTCGTCGAAGGAAGGCACCATATTGTCCACCAAACCGGTTTCACTGCGGTCCAGCGCGATCCCCAGCTGGAGCAGGGAACCGATGCGGTGGACTTTTTGCATATCCAGCGGCTGCAAGATGTCTTTATGGGCATGAAGCAGGCGCTCGGTCCGGTTTTTCGGATGGTAATCAGCGGCGATGGCTGCCAGAACCATTTCCCGGTGCGACAAGCCGGCTAATCCGGCGCGCATGATCCAGTACACGCTGTGCTGCGTGTAATGATAATAATTCAGGGCGGTCCCGGCTTTGTAAAGCATAGCTGCGGTTCGGGTCACCCGTTCATCAAGCAGGCAGCTCTCTCCTGTTAGGAGCCGGTACAGCTGCTGCGTGTAGTTTAATACCCGGTCAAGGTGATCCGGGGCGGCGGGAACGCCGAACTCCAGCACATTACGCAGCGAGCTCTGAAGCGGATCAGGCAGCACGGGATTCTCCGGACGGACAAGCTCGTGGAAGAGCCCGTCGCGCAGGCCCGCCCCGCTGATTAGAAAGGATGCGCCCTGGGCTGCGCGGAAGATGGTCTGAAGTATAATCAGACCTGGAATAAAAATGTCGGCTCTGTCCTTGGACAGGCCGGCAATTTTTTTGCGCTGTCCGTTGCTGAGACGGGGCAGATGGGCGAACATCCGGTCAACCTCATCCGCCGCCATCTCATAATGGTGGGTCACCTGCAGGGAGTAATCCCGTGTCCGCTGGCTGATTTTGGCCAGTGTTCTCATCGTCCCCCCAAGACCGATAAAGGGCAGACCCGGATTCGAAGTGATCCATGGATGCTCCTCAAGGGCGGACTGAACGTATTGTTCCAGCCTGGCGATCTGTTCCGCATCCCAGATTCCGTCCCTGCTCTCCTGGCCAAAGCGGAGGTTCATATTCACGGCTCCGAAAGGAAAGGAGAACGTTTTGAGCCGTTTCCGCTCCCTGAACAGGGTGACCTCCGTGCTTCCCCCGCCAATATCAATGATCATGCCGTCACGTACGTTCATCGAGTTGACCACGCCGAGAAAGCCTGCGTTGCCCTCTTCCTCTCCTGAGAGCACCTCCACCAGCAATCCGGTTTCTTCTTCGATCCAGGCCAGGACCTCTTCAGAGTTAACCGCATTTCGTATGGCTGCCGTTGCTCCGGCTCTAATCCGGGACACATTATTCTGCTCGCATATCGCCTTAAATTGGCGCAAAAGGGGAGCGATGCCCAGTACCGCCTCCCGTCCCATTCTTCCGTCGGGTCCGACCTTCTCGCTAAGCCGTGCCGATTCCTTATATTCTCTCACGATACGGTAGGCCCCCGTATCTTTTATTTCATAGATAACCAGCCGGATAGAGTTGGAGCCGATATCCATGATGCCTATACTGCTGTGCATTATGTACACTCCCTTAACAGTGATTTGGCAGGTCGAAGGCTGATGCGAAAGCCGCAGCCCTGTAGTGTCAAGCTGTAGTTTATATTGTACCAATACCGCAGCACAGATACTACTATTTCAAATCTATGTGGACAAAACAGGCCTCAGCCTTGGACAAACATACAAGAAAGAAAGAGTCTATTTGAGTAGATATAGTATTAGGAGGACCGGAAAGGAGATTTGCTATGGCTAGACAGCTTGCAAGCAAATTGCTGAAGACGGAAGCGCTACTGCAAAACGGACAGGTTGCTGCTCATATTCCCCAGACGGTTAAATATTCTCCTGAAGAGTTAAGACGGATGCTGGAGCGGCACAGATTCGTATTCATCAAGCCGGTAAAGGGAGGAGGAGGACACGGTGTCATCAAAGTCGGGCGGCATGCTGCGGGCTATTATTGCACACGCCTATCCCAGACATATCGCTGTTCACGTTTTGAGGATCTTGTAAGGGTTCTATCCTCCATTAAGCTAAAAAGATCCTATCTCATACAGCAGGGAATCGAGCTGGCAACCATCGGGGGCAGGCCGATCGATTACAGGGTCAAAACGGTAAAGAACGGAGAGCATTGGGAATTCCGCGCAATGGTCGGCAGGCTCGCCCGTCCCGGTCTGGTGGTCACCAATCTGTGCAAAGGAGGCACACTGCTTCCGGGGCGTGCAGGGCTGAGCAGATCTTTGAGAGGTACTTCGGCTTCGGCCAAATTAAAAGAAATGAGGGGGCTTACCCGGCTTTGCATTTCTGTTCTGGAGAGCCATTTTCCGGGTTTGGGCCAACTGGGCTTTGACTACGGCATAGACCGCAGCGGAAGGATATGGATTCTGGAAGTCAATACACGTCCGCAGTAATAGCAGTATGGGGAGCTCGTTTATGGCAGCAGTTGCGAGGGTAATAGATTTCTGACAAGCCAATCTAAAAAAAAATTTTTTCCACATTTGCAGTCGACAAGGTTGTGTATAATTTTTATCCACATTGTCCACTGTGATTTATCAAGCTTTGGACTACTTACCAACAAACTGTACACAGGATTTCCACAGCTGCTTGTGGATAACAAGAACGCTTGTTCCTGTTTATCTATTTTGATAGAATAAGAGGCGAGGAAAAAAAAGGAAAGGTGTGTCGGAGATGGGTATGCTGACGGACGAAATGCTGCTGGAATCCTACCACTTGGCAATCGAGCTTGATCTAGAGGACGATTTTATCTCCTTGCTATTGGCAGAGATCTATAGAAGAAATCTGACCATTACGGATTATTCTCTTCAATAAGAAATCTTCAATGTTCTGTTGCTCAGGTAGAGGGTAGTCCGTTTATGCTGCCAGCCAGATGAACACCTAAATCAAAGGCGCTTTATTCCCAATGATGAAAATGGGAGTAAAGCGCCTTTTCATGTCATATGCTAGGGTAGCCCCACTTTTAAAGCTTCATATTGCTGCTGTGCCCCGGCGACAGCTTGGCATCTGGATCAAAATACACCTTGGCGTTATTTACCGCTGTAGGCGCTTCGCCAAAGCCGACGGCAATCAGCTTCAGCTTGCCGGGATAGGTTGTAATATCCCCTGCCGCGAATAGCCCGGGAATATTGGTTTGCTGGCGGGTATCGACCACAATGGAGTTGTTTTCGATTTCCAGCCCCCATTCAGAAATAGGACCCAGCGAAGAAACAAAGCCGAAGTTGACGATCACATCATCTACATCAATGGTTTGCGTTTCCTTCGTTTTTACATGAGAGAGCGTAACCTTGGCAATCCGGTCTTCTCCGTGCAGTTCTGTAATTTCGGTCGGTGTAATCACCTGCACCTTGGATGCGATCAGGTTTTCGACACTGTGCTCATGGGCACGGAATTTGTCGCGCCGGTGAATCAGCGTGACCTGCTCCGCAATCGGCTCCAGCATAAGCGCCCAGTCCACCGCCGAATCGCCACCGCCGCTGATGAGCACTTTTTTGCCGGCAAAGCGGTTCAGATCGCTGACAAAATAATGAAGATTGCTCTTCTCGAAGCGGGCCGCTTCCGGAAGATCAAGCCTGCGGGGCTCAAAGGCGCCTACGCCTGCAGTAATAATAACGGCTTTTCCGTGATATTCGGCGGCATCGGTCGTAACGACAAAGTGACGCTCCTCTTTCTTCTCTACGGACAGCACCTTTTCCTCAAGGCGAATCGTTGGGTTAAAATGATTCATTTGCTGCACCAGGTTGTTTACAAGTTCCTGTGCGGTCACTTTCGGAAAACCTGCCACATCATATATGTATTTTTCAGGATACAATGCTGCAAGCTGGCCTCCAAGTTGGGGCATACTTTCTATCAAGGTGACGGATGCCTGACGCATGCCGCCATAGAATGCGGCGAATAAGCCTGCAGGGCCGCCTCCTATAATAATCAGATCGCTCATGTCAGCGCCTGTTATTTGCTCTGTCACTGGTTCAACACCTCCACAATGTACATTGAATCATTCGTATATTGGTTGTATCCGCCGAACGTTTGATTCAATTTCTATTATTATAAACGCACAGCAGGTTGTTGGAAAGTTAAGAGCCTCACTGACAAAGAAAGAAAAACCGGAAGGGGTATCCATATGGGCAGTGTTCCTAAAGTTGTAATTCTTGGCGCTGGCTACGGCGGCATTCTGACCGCTCAGAGCCTGCAGAAGGAACTCAGGCACAAAGAGGCTGAGGTGACGCTCGTAAACCGTCATGATTATCATTACATCACGACCCACCTGCATATGCCGGCTGCGGGCACAGACTCCATTGAGCACGCGAGAATTCCCATTTCCAGACTGATTGATAAGCTCAGGGTGGATTTTATCAAGTCCACGGTTCAGGCCATCAAGCTGGACGAAAAGAAGGTGATGCTGGATAAAGGCTCGCTTGATTATGACTATCTGGTGCTGGGACTCGGCGGGGATCCCGAAACCTTCGGCATTCCCGGCATGCTGGAAAATGCATTCACGATCCGCAGCATTAATTCCGTACGGCTGATCCGGGACCATATTTCTTATCAACTGGCCAAGTATAAAAATGACAGTAACCCGGCCAGACTGACCTTTGTTGTCGGTGGAGCAGGCTTTACAGGCATTGAATTTGTGGCTGAGCTGGCGGACCGGCTGCCGCAGCTGTGCAGAGAGTACGATATCCACCCGCAGGATATTAAAATCATCAACGTCGAAGCAGCCCCGACGGCGCTGCCGGGTTTCGACCCCGAACTGGTCGAATATGCAATGGACGTTCTGAAGCGCAAAGGAGTTGCCTTCAGAATCGGTATTCCGATTAAAGAATGTCTTGCTGACGGTGTCATCATCGGTGAAGGTGAAATGATTCCTGCGGGCATGGTTGTCTGGACTGGGGGCATCCGCGGCAATCACTTGATCGAGGAAGCAGGCTTTGAGGTGATGCGCGGACGGGTTAAGGTCGACGAGTATTTGCGTGCTCCCGGCCATGATCATGTATATATGATCGGCGATAACTCCGTGTTTATGAACCCGGAAGGGCGTCCTTATCCGCCGACTGCCCAGATTGCGATGCAGCAGGGAGTCGTCTGTGCGAAAAATATCGCTGCCGCCATCCGCGGCAAGGAGCTGCAAAAATTCAAGTTCAGCAATAAAGGGACGGTGGCTTCCCTGGGCCGCGGAGAGGCGGTTGCCGTCGTAGGCGAGAAAAAGATCAAGGGATGGGTGGCGGCACAGCTCAAAAAAATGGTCGACATCCGGTATTTGTTCATCATCGGCGGCATTCCGCTGGTGTTGAAGAAGGGAAGATTTTTTTAAATGAGCGCCTCTCCTGCAAATTAAAAAGCCGTTCACGGTTAAATCTGTGAACGGCTTTTTTCATGCGCTGCGTTTTACAGCTTCATCATATCTCCGAACGACTCCACGTCTAGCAGACTACCGACGTAGAACGAGCCGAAATCGCCGAAGCGGGCGCTGACCTCGTCGAAGCGCATTTCATATACAAGCTTCTTGAACTGCAGCGAATCATCGGAAAAGAGGGTTACGCCCCATTCCCAATCGTCAAAGCCGACGGAACCTGTAATGATCTGCTTGACCTTTCCGGCATAGCTGCGTCCGATCAAGCCGTGGCTGCGCATCATGCCCTTCCGCTCTTCCATGGACAGCATGTACCAGTTATCGCTCAAGTCGCGCTTCTTGTTCATCGGATAAAAGCAGATATAACGATTCTTCGGCAGGATCGGCTTCAGGCGTGCGACAATTTGCGGATTCTGCATCGGGTCCTCGTCCTTGCCTCCAAGATAATTGCTCAACTCTACAACACTTACATAAGAGTAGGCTTTTGTAGTATATTTGGCAAAGGTAGTTTTGTTGAACTCCGTTTCAAGCTTGTTCAAATCCTCAAGTGTCTCGCGCAGGTGCATCATGACGAAGTCGGCTTTCTGGCCGACGATAGCATACGCCGTCGAACTTCCGGCAGCCGCTGCTTCCACATCGGACCATTCCTTCATAAAATCATTCAGCTCGTCCAACGCGCCGGCGCGTTCTTCATCATCCGCCGCCTTCCAGGCTGTCCAGTTGATGGACCGGAAATCATGGAGCGCATACCAGCCTTCCAGTGTGGCTGCCGCTTCATTTGTGGTTGATGCGGGTTGGTTCATTCACGTTCACTCCTGTTCTTGGCATGTTTCACCCCTCCCATTCTATCCCATTCAAAAGCAGCGGGGCAAATGAACGAATGGTGAACAATTCATGAGGAGCCGCAAAAAGACGAATTCGTGAAATTTGACGAATGCGGGCGGCTGCGGCAGCCAAAATACCGCAATTTTACCTTTATTTCCGCATCGAAGAGAGGCCCAAGTATGATAGAATAGTAAAACATCTTGGAGAACGTGATGTGAGGAAAGGAAGAATGAACGATGCGCATGAAGAACCTGCTGCATTTCACCGAAAACCACCGTTTCTGCGTATACCGGGAGTTTGGCCTCAGCACCATGGATGAGGTCATGCTCGGCCAGGTATACCAACCCCTTGCAGGCGCATTTGCCATCAGTCTGTACCGGCTGCTGTTCCAGCAGGTTCCCGCGGGCCGGATCGGCTATTCGCCGCCTGAACAGCAGCGCAGCCTGTTTCTGACGCTTGGCCTTGAGCCGAGCGAAAAAGGCCGCAAGTTCCTGATTGAGCAGACGTCCAAACTGGAAGCGGTTGGTCTCCTGCAGACTTCACGCCTTTACGTACCTGAAGCGGATGATTATATGTATGAATACGAGCTGCAGCCGCCGCTATCGCCGCCGGAGTTTTTCCGCACCCAGCATCTTACGCTGCTGCTGCGCGACAAAATCGGCAAATTCGCGGTGCTGTCCCTGCGCTCCTCCCTGTGGAGCGAGGAGACGGCTGAATGGACGAGCACCTCTCGCAGCAAGGAGAATATTTCCGTACCCTTTTACGAGCTGTTCGAGCTCAACACCCATGTTATTGATTATGAGTTGGAGCAGGCGCTGTCCGAAGTGTCCGTATCCCGGCAAAAGGGGACAATCCCCCTGGAAGATGAGGAGAGCATCAACTATGCGGACATCATTCTCCGCTTTCCGCGGGAGTCGGCCAACCGCAAGCATGTAGAGCGGCTGCGCTTTGATCATGAGCAGTTTGGAGTCGTGAAGTACGTCGCCCGCAAATACTCGCTGACAGCCCAGGACATCAGCCGCCTGCTGGACGAGGACGAAATATTTAACGCGCAGGGCGAACTGCTGCTGGACGAGCTGCAGTACAAGGCCAGCATGCAGTTCAGACAGGATTTGAAAAGGCAAGAGGAGCAGCGGATCAAGGCGGCCAAGGTGGTTGCCCTCCGTCAGGAATTTAATGCTGCGACAGATGAGCTGCCGGACGAGCAGCCTGTAGAAATGGAATATTATGTGGAGGTTCCTCCGCAGTTTGCCGACAAATGTGATATCCATCAATATAATATGATGCTGCGCAATGAACCGTATAACCGGCTGCTGCAAACCTTTTTTCCCGGCACGGTTCCGGGAAATCTCCTGGACATTTTCGAGAAGCTGGATTTAAGCTATAAGCTGCCTGGCGAGGTCATTAACGTGCTGATTCATTATCTGCTCACCCTGCTTACGACGGGCAATGAGCAGCGGATCAACCGCAATTTTGTGGAAGCAATCGCCTCCAATATGCTGCTGAAGCAGGTGAATACCTATGAGAAGGCTGTTGAATATATACGTGATCAGGCCAAGGTAAAAGGCAAGCAGACCGCCGGGAGCACGCGCTCGCGTGCGTATAAGAGCACATCGGGCAAACCGTCGATCCCGGTCATCCAGAATCAATCCGCAGGAGATTTGGTAACGGAGGAAGAACTGGAGGAAGCTCTCCGCATGGCGGAACAGCTGCAGGCCGGACGGAAAAACAGTTAATGCAATAGACTAGAAAGGAAGATAGGCCATGGAATCGATGGGAGACTTGCTGCAGCAGCTGCAAAGTCCCTCCTTCCGTCAACGCTCCCGCAGCATTGCCGACCAGGTGATGAACGACCCGCTGGTTATGGAATTCCGCGCCGGGCATCCGGAGGTGAAGGAGGAACTGCTGCGGCTGAACATGAGCCGGCTTTACCAATATGCGCGGGACCGCCGCAACTGCAGCCAGTGTCCGGGGCTGGAGCGGTGTCCGAATGATTTTCAAGGCCACTACTGCAAGCTTTCGGTTGAACAGATCAACGGACAAGCGCAGATTGTGGATTCACATACGCCGTGCGGGCTTCAGCTGGCGCATGAACACGAGCAGCAGGTTAAGCAGCGGATTCGCAGCTTTTATGTTGACGAACGGGCGCTGCGGGAAGGATATGATGCGGTGGAGATTGCCCGCAAGGATCCTCAGCGTGCTCCAGCAGTGACCCAGGTATTCCGTTATATTGCGGAAACGAAGGATAATGGACTGCAAACGAGCGGCTTATATCTTGAGGGCTCCTTCGGCACCGGTAAGACATACCTGATGGGATATATGCTGAATGAGCTGGCTGCGGTGGGGTATAATGGAGTCATCGTCTATATGCCGGATTTTGTCGAGGATTTGAAATCGATGATCCAGGACGGACAGAAGCTGAAGGAGACGACGGAGCTTTTGAAAAATTGCGATCTGCTTGTCTTTGACGACATCGGGGCGGAAAATCTGAGTCCCTGGGTCAGGGACCATGTGCTGGGCTCCATCCTGAATTACCGTATGAACCGCAAGCCTACTTTTTACACCTCCAATTATTCGCTGCAGGATCTGGAGCGGCACTTGAGCTTTACGAGCCGGGACGGGGAGGAGCTATACAAAGGGCAGCGCCTGATGGACCGGATTCGTCCGTTTGTGGATGTGGTCCCGGTGAAGGGCAAGAACCAGCGCGGATCGGAGTAGAATTTGGAGTACATTGACTGATATTTTTATATTTTCATTTCTATCGAAACAATTGTGTGCTATAATGTGTGAAGTGTCTTATCAGACACAACAGGTTATAATATACTTATACGACTTTCCCATAAGGAGGAATTTGCAATGGCTATTGTGAACGTGTCCGATCAGTCTTTCAATACAGAAGTTGAAGGTCAAGGAACAGTTCTTGTTGATTTCTGGGCTCCATGGTGCGGGCCTTGCAAAATGCTTGCTCCAATTCTGGAAGAACTGTCCACAGAAGTTGGCGACGATCTAAAGATCGCTAAAGTCAATGTGGATGAAAATCCGGAGTCCGCTTCCCGTTTCGGCGTAATGAGCATTCCTACCCTGATCGTATTCAAAGACGGCCAGCCCGTTGACAAGGTTGTGGGTCTGAACTCCAAAGAAGCGCTGAAAAACATGATCAGCAAGCATCAGTAACAGCACCCGGATCCGGGGCCGGCATCGGCCTCCGGTACTCAGGGTCTGATGGATGCCCCCGGTGTTAGCCGGGGGTATTTTTTCGTATTATATAATAGAACAAGACCATCATGGGAGGAGAGACCGGGAGAATGGAATCCTATGCGGATGCCCTGCGGGAGCAGGAGAAGGCGTTGGAGAACATCAATAACAAACTGGCGCTGCTTCCGGACTCATCGGGCTGTTACCTGATGAAGAACCGGGAGGGCACCATCATTTATGTAGGCAAGGCCAAGGTATTAAAAAACCGGGTCCGCTCTTATTTCCGGGGCAGCCATAACGGCAAGACCCAGCGCCTTGTCTCCGAGATCCGCGATTTTGAATACATTGTAACAGCCAGCAACATGGAAGCCCTTATTCTTGAGTGCAATCTGATTAAGAAATATCAGCCGCGCTACAATGTGCTGCTGAAGGATGACAAAACGTTTCCTTACCTCAAAATAACGAATGAACCGCATCCGCGCCTGGAGGTTACGCGGCGGGTGCTTAAAGATAAAGCGAAATATTTCGGGCCCTATCCCAATGCTTATGCGGCCCACCAAACGAAGAAGCTGCTGGACCGGATGTATCCCTTGCGCAAATGCGGGGCCATGCCTAAGGAGGTATGCCTGTATTATCACATGAATCAATGCCTCGGTCCGTGTGAATATGAAGTGAGCCAGGAGACGTACCAGCAGATCAGAGAGGAAATCAGCTCGTTTCTCGGCGGAGGGCATGAGGAGATCAAGAAGGAACTGCAGCGCAAAATGCAGGAAGCTGCCGAGGAGTTGTATTTCGAGCGGGCGAAGGAACTGCGGGATCAAATCATCAGCATCGAAGCGCTCATGGAGAAGCAGAAGATTACTACCGCGGATACGAAGGACCGTGACGTGTTCGGCTTTGCCGTGGACAAAGGCTGGATGTGCGTGCAGATCCTGTACGTCCGCAAGGGCAAAATGATCGAACGCCATATGTCGACCTTCCCGTTCTACGGTGAGCCGTATAATGACTTTATTTCTTACGTGACCCAATACTACAGCGACAATCCGGCGCTGCCGCAGGAAATTTTGCTGCCTGACGCGCCCTCCGAGCAGGATGCCGCCTCCGTGGAGGAGAAGAGTGCGGAGGGAGCAGACCTGCCGAAGGCTGATCAAGCGGCCGAATCGGCTGCTTCCTACACGACGGGCGAGAGCAAGCCGGCGGAGGCAGAGGAAGACCCGCAGTCATTGGCAGGCGGCGGTCTGGAGGACCCTCATACGGCGGCAGCCGCGCTGCAGCAATGGCTTGAGGTCAAGGTGCTGCTTCCGCAGCGAGGGCTGAAGCGCCAGATGGTCAGCATGGCCACCGAGAATGCCCGGGTTGCGCTGGATGAGAAGTTCCGTCTGATCGCCAGGGATGAGGAAAGAACGTCCAAAGCGGCGGATAATCTGGGACGCGCCATCGGCCTGGAGAGCCTTCACCGCGTAGAGGCGTTCGATAACTCCAACATTCAGGGGGCCAATCCGGTATCCGCAATGATCGTGTTTATCGATGGCAAGCCTGCCAAGAAGGAATACCGCAAATACAAAATCCGCTCTGTACAGGGACCGGATGATTATGAAACGATGCGTGAGGTCATCCGCCGCCGTTATGAACGGGTGCTGAAGGAAAACCTGGAGATGCCCGATCTGATTGTGGTGGACGGCGGCCGCGGCCAAATTTCGGCAGCGGTGGATGTGCTGCAGAACGAGCTGGGCCTGTTCATCCCGGTATGCGGCCTCGTCAAGGATGCCAAGCATAAGACGTCCCAACTGCTGGTAGGCGATCCGCCGGAGACGGTGGCTTTGCCGCGCAGCAGCGAGGAATTTTACTTGCTGCAGCGAATTCAGGAGGAGGTTCACCGCTTTGCCATCACTTTCCACAGGGAGCAGCGCGGCAAGTCCATGGTGACCTCAAGACTGGATTCTATTGCGGGCATCGGGGAAAAACGGCGCAAAATGCTGCTCAAGCATTTCGGCTCCATCAAAAAAATAAAAGAGGCCAGCGTTGAAGATTTCCGGCCTCTCTCCATTGGCGACAAGCTCGCCAGACAAATTATAGCTGCCCTTCAGGATGAGGAGTCGTAATATACGGCTTCTCCTTTTTTGTAGGGTTAAAGAGGTACACTACATAGCCGACAACAGCCGGCAGCACCATTCCGATGGCCCCTACGGCGATGTTGACGGGATCTCCCATCGACATCAGACTGATTCCCATGAGAATGCTGTCGAACACGACATGACTGAACATTGCGGTAATAAAGCCGTATCTCAGGAAAATAAAGCTGAAAATCAGGCCAAGGAACAGCAGCTCGATCGGACGGGTAATAACAGGGTAAATCGGATACAAGGTATGCCCGAACGCCCAGATCAGGGAGCTGATGGCGCTTGCGGCCAGCGTGCTGCGCACGATCTTTCTCAGCATCGGGATGCCGAACAGCCTGTAAAGCGCTTCTTCCCCGATTCCGGCCATCCATGCCATGATCGGCAACAGCCAGGCATAGACCATATTATACGGCGACTGCGTTTCATCTATGGTGGACCAGCTGCCGATCAGCAGGTTGAGAATGACAAAGATGACGGACTGAACCCCCAGCAGGATGAAAGCCCACAGATATCCGGCGCCCATACTGCGCAGCACATACACGCCGTATCCGGGCTCCTTGGCGCGCGGCCACGGATTAAGGCCAGCCTTTTTCCAAAGCCCATTGCCTCCTACAAAGGAGAAATAAATAATAACCCCCATCATCAGGTTAAAGATGATTTGCAGTCCGATGCCGAAGATCAAAGCGTCTCTGTTGGCGGATTGGGCCTGCAAATAAGGCATCATGTTGAACAGGGTCAGCACCGAAATGGCAAAATAAACGAAGCTCAGAACAATGCCGCGGGTAAACGAGGTATGACGCCGGGTCAAGCTGCTATACACCACGGCAAGCACGCCGAGTACAAAGGAAAACAGCATATAGCCAATATAATACAGAAGGTTCGCAAGCTTTGTCTGCTGATCCACATATTCCGTTTGGGAAGGAGGCACGGCAAAGGAGGACCCCAGGGAACGGACTTCCCCGTTTTCAAACGTCAACCTGATCTGAAGCGCGGCATCCCCGATCATGCTTCCTTTATCCGAATAGGTGAGCCCTGGTTCGTCTTCGCGGCTCTCCACTGTCAGATTTTCCGTGTTATATCCCATCTGCTTCAGCACGGGCGCTGCCAATGCCTCTTTATCTGCAAGCGACAGGCCCGCTTCGTACGTCCGCAGCAGCCCGCTTCGGGTTTCCCCCTCAGGGAGGGCTTCGGTGCTGTTATAAAATCCGTCGCTCATTTGGATAATAAAACCGGCAGGTTTTCCCGTCTGCAGCCCCACATCAACCATCACGGTTCGATCCTGAGCCGGGTCGGGAAGACTGACCCGGTAAAATTCATAAGGATATTTGCCGCTCCACACCCGGTTGTATTCGGGAAGCAGCTGCTCCCTGGAAAGATAACCGTACAGCTCGGATTGTGCTTCATAGGCCGGGGCCGGAATTTCTTCCGCTGAGCCTTCGTAGCCTAAAACGGACTTTGCAAAAGCTTCAGCGCTCTCTACTGCCTGCTGTTTGCTGATTACATCCCCCGGCTGATTCTGGTTTAAGGATGCGAGCACCGGCAGCAGCACCTGCAGCAGCAGAAACACGGCGAGGCCGATGATGCCCAGGATGCTCAGCTTTTTGAAATCAGCGGTTAATTTAACCGGTTTTCCTATGGGATTCATTTAATACCTCCTTCATCTGGACCATTTTAAGATAACATAGTGTTCTGTTGACCGCCAACCGCTTCATAAGCGTGTGCAAATACGATGAAAAAGATGAAAGAATACAATAATGTAGGATTCCTTGCAGCAGGACAGCATCTTTTGCACTGAATTGGCGTTATTTGAGTCTTTTTCATGAAAAGCTTCTTTTGTGATGTCCAGGGAGAAGGTTTATAATTTGTTTGCAATTGCATAAATGCCGAATTTCATTATGAAAACGGGGGAACCATTAAATTGGGGTGAATTTCGTGCCTGGTCATGGCCGGGTCCGAATAGGACAATTCTGCGGTCCGAATCCGTCAGCTAACCTCGTAGGCTGCAGCAGGAACCTGGTCAGGGCACTCGGTTTTCCGGTGTCTTTTTTATTGACTTTTTCTAGGGGTGTAGAATGATAATTCCAAAACTAAAGTGGCTTGCTCTTTCTCCTCCGCGCATTCTTGTGAGTGGTTTTGCCCTTATTATTTTGCTCGGAGCAGGGCTGCTTATGCTGCCCATATCCAATACGTCGGGGGTGCCGCTGCCGTTTATTGACGCCTTGTTCACCGCGACGTCGGCCACTTGCGTGACCGGTCTGGTCGTAGTGGATACAGGCACACATTTTACTGTATTCGGTCAGGTCGTCATCGTGCTGTTAATCCAGATCGGTGGTCTTGGCTTCATGACGATGGCCACCTTGGTAGCTCTCGTGTTCAAACGCAGAATTTCACTGAAAGAACGGCTCATTCTCCAGGAAGCGATGAATCAGACCTCCATGGAGGGCATCGTCGCCCTGATCCGCAAGGTGCTGCTGTACTCGCTCATCATAGAAGCGGTGTGCGCCGTGGTGTTCGCGGTCCGCTGGTCCTTTGATATGCCTGTGGGCAGAGCTATTTACTTTGGCGTATGGCATTCCATTTCGATGTTCAACAATGCGGGTTTTGACCTGTTCGGCGAATTCCGCAGCTTGACGTTGTATGTGAATGATCCGGTTGTCAATTTTACAGCCATGTTTTTGATCGTTACAGGCGGTATCGGTTTTGTGGTCATGTCGGATCTGGTGGGGTACCGCAAGAAAAGAAAGTTGTCCCTGCATACCAAAGTTGTGCTTACGATGACAGCAGTGCTTATTGTTACCGGGGCCTTGGTCATTTTCGTCTTCGAATTCACAAATCCAAGGACGCTCGGCAGCCTGCCATGGTCAGGCAAAATTCTGGCTTCGCTTTTTCAGTCCGTTACGCCGCGCACGGCTGGCGCCAATACGCTGGATATCGCCGGACTCCGTCAGGCCACGCAGTTTTTCATTATTATATTGATGTTTATCGGTGCTTCTCCGGGCTCAACAGGCGGCGGTATTAAAACGACGACTTTTACGATCCTGGCGGGAGCTGTGGTGTCTATGGTGCGCGGCAGGGAAGATGTCGTGATCTATCGTTATCGGCTGGCGCAGGAGCGTATTCTGAAGGCACTTACGATCACGCTGCTCGCCCTTTTTCTCGTCATTGCCGTCACGATGATATTGACAACTACTGAGGATCATCATTTCTTGATGATTTTGTTTGAAACAACCTCCGCTTTTGGCACGGTTGGACTTTCGATGGGGCTGACGCCTGATTTGACGGTGATCGGCAAAATAATGATCAGCTTCACGATGTTTGCGGGCAGGCTTGGGCCGATCACGCTCGCGTACGCTTTGGGGAAAAAACAGGACAAAGAGCTTTACCGTCACCCGGAAGGCAAAATGATTATAGGATAAGGGAGTTACAGATCAGCAATGAAGACTCAGCAGTTCGTGATTATCGGTTTGGGACGTTTTGGCTCCAGCCTGGGATTGCAGCTTATGGAAATGGGATGCGAGGTGCTCGGCATCGACAGGGATGAAGATGTCGTGGAGGAAATGAGCGAGCATCTGACCCATGCGGTGGCCGGTGATGCAACCGATGAGCAGCTGCTCCGCTCCATCGGGGTCCGCAATATGGATTGCGGCATCGTGGCCATCGGAGATGATATCCAGATGAGCATTCTCGCCACCATTTTATTGAAGGAACTGGGCATCAAGACGGTGGTGGCCAAAGCGATCTCCAAGCTGCACGGAAGGGCGCTGGAAAAGCTGGGGGTAGACCGCATTGTATACCCGGAGCGGGATATGGGCATACGGGTCGCCCACCAGCTGGTCACCCCCAATCTGCTTGATTATCTGCAGCTTTCCAAGGACTACACGATCGCGGAACTGAACGTGCCGGCATGCCTGGATGGAAAAACGCTGTCCGAGCTCAATACGCGGACCCGATTCGGCTGCAGCATCGTGGCTATTCACACCAGCAACGGGGTGCTGATTGCGCCTACGGCAATGGATAAGGTGCACTGCGATGACATCATGGTCATCATCGGCACAAACGATAATATCGGACGTTTTGAAGAAGAAGTGGTTAATCGGTAATCATCCTGTCTATTATACAGAGAATGCTTTATTTTGTTAGAAGTCATTCCCTCTCTTTTCACTGGCAAAAAAGTCAAGGATGGTCTTTGTCCTTGACCTTTTATTTATTCTTTTTGAAAAAGGGGATATGCACGAATCAGCGGAGAAGACGAAGCAATTCCGGAAAAGCGAAGCGTTCGCCTTTGGCCCGGAGGGTCAACAGCGATTGGAGGAATGCTTCGTTTTCGGAGCGCCTCGGAGCGTAAAGCTTTTACTTCACACCATCCGGTAGCCGGCAAAGGAAGCGCGGGTTTCACCGATCCATTGTCTTGCCGCCGGACCGTGCTCGGCCGTTTCGGAATAGATGAGGCAGGTCGTGCGCCGGGTCTCCTTCAGCTCGGGAATATAGAGCGCCACTAAGCCGTTATCCCGCAGCAGCTCGGGCCGCAGATAAGACTTCGGCAGCAGCGATGCTGCCTTGCAGGTCGGCAGCAGCCGGACAATCGCCTCAAAGGAGTCGATTTCCATGCGGATATCGGGCATGATTCCGCTCAGCTGGAACAATTCGTCGGTCAGCCGCCTGTACCAGGTGCCTTTGGAGAAGGTGATCATCGGCAAGCTCTGCAGAGTGGACATGCCGATCAAACCGTTTTGGGAAGTCAGCGGATGGCCGCTCGGAACGACCAGCTCCAGATGGTCGTCAAAGAGGGGGACACAGCTCATGCCCGGTTCCTCAATGGCGGAGCCGACAATACCGGCATCGGCCTTCTTGTCGCGCACAAAACCGACGATTTCATGTGTCTTGCCTGTCAGCAGTTTGAGCTCGGTGTGCGGATGCTTGTTCATGAAAGCTTCGACCAGCGTGGGCAGGGTCGTCTGAATCGTCGTGAGGCTCGCTCCAAGCGTCAGTTCGCTGCCGCCTTCGTTTTTATATTGCGACAGCTTTTGCAGGAAGCGGATTTGCCGCTGCCGCTGCTCCAGGGCAAAGGTATACACGAACCGGCCGGGAGAAGTCAGCTCAAGGCGCTTGCCGCGACGGTTGAATAGCTTGACGCCCAATTCCTCTTCGAGTTTGACGATTTTGCGGGACAGGGCCGGTTGTGACAAATTTAACAGCTTCGAGGCTTTATTCAGGCTGGACTGTTCAACTACGATGGCGTAGGCGTTCATTTCTTCAAACATAAAAATATTGCTCCTTTCTGCCGAATTTTCGGCGGTACGACCAGATTGGCGGGATTCAGAGGCCCTCTGGCCATATATGCATAAAAGGTATAAGTTTTAATAAATATATTGCAATTCCATTATAAGATAAAAAGGAGTAACATGTAAGCGACACAAGTTGTTCAAATTTGGATGTGTAAATTTATGGAACACTTTGTCGCATCCTCCCGCGGGGGGCTGTTATAATGTATATGTCTTATGAAAACGCTGTTATTGGAAAGGGGTACACAACGTATGAAAGGGTATTATTCCCGCAAGATTCACTCCCTGCTTGGTGTCATTCCGCTTGCTCTGTTTTTCGTTGAGCATTTGATCACCAACTTTACGGCTGTGGAAGGCGGCAAGGAAGGCTTTAACAGGAGCGTGGCATTCCTGAACGGCCTGCCGCTCGTATTGGTGCTGGAGATCTTCCTCATTTATCTGCCGCTGCTGTTTCATGGCATTTATGGTTTGTATATCGCGTTTCAGGCCAAACCAAACGTGAACAATTACGGATACGAGCGGAACTGGAGATATCTCCTGCAGCGCATTACGGGAATCATCGCTTTCGTGTTTATCATCTGGCACGTGTACGATACACGCTTTCAGGTTGCGCTCGGCAATGTGACACATGAGGAGCTCGGCGGAGTGATGCACAATATTGTGACCAATCCTCTGTACTTTACTCTTTATCTGATCAGCGTTGTATCTGTTTCCTTCCATTTTGCCAACGGCCTGTGGTCCTTTTGCGTAAGCTGGGGCATTACGGTTGGACCGCGCGCGCAGCGTGTGTCATCCTATATCTGCATGAGCATCTTTGCCATCATGTCGATTATGTTTATTGCAACGCTCTTCGCATTCCGCGGGGCTGAATTCCAGGAGGCAACGGCACTTGCGCAGTGGATTGGGGCTTTTAAGGCTTAAATCCCGTTTCCAGGACGAAAACGTCCCGGAGCATATACCCATGCAATTTTCAAGAAGGAGTGAGCAGTCATGGCAGCAACCAAAGTTATTATCGTGGGCGGCGGCCTGGCCGGTCTGATGGCGACCATCAAAGCGGCTGAGGCAGGGGTTCACGTAGATCTGTTTTCATTGGTTCCGGTAAAACGTTCGCACTCCGTATGCGCCCAGGGCGGCATCAACGGAGCGGTAAATACGAAAGGGGAGGGCGACTCCCCTTGGATTCATTTTGACGATACGGTATACGGTGGAGACTTCCTCGCCAATCAGCCGCCGGTAAAAGCAATGTGCGAAGCCGCACCCGGCATCATTCACCTGATGGACCGTATGGGCGTAATGTTTAACCGCACACCCGAGGGGCTGCTGGATTTCCGCCGCTTCGGGGGTACCCAGCATCACCGTACGGCGTTTGCGGGCGCAACGACTGGACAGCAGCTGCTGTACGCCCTGGACGAGCAAGTCCGCCGCTGGGAATCGGCGGGTCTGGTCACGAAATACGAGAACTCCGAGTTCCTGCAGGCCGTCGTTGATGATGAGGGCATCTGCCGCGGCATCGTCGCTCAGGATTTGAAGACGATGGAAGTGCAGACGTTTCCGTCCGATGCGGTCATTCTTGCGTCCGGCGGGCCTGGCATTGTTTTCGGCAAGACGACGAACTCCGTCATCAACACGGGTACAGCCGCCGCAGCGGTATACCAGCAGGGCGTACGCTATGCGAACGGCGAGTTCATCCAGATTCACCCGACGGCCATTCCGGGAGATGACAAGTTGCGGCTGATGTCCGAATCCGCGCGCGGTGAGGGCGGTCGGATCTGGACCTACAAGGACGGCAAGCCATGGTACTTCCTGGAGGAGAAATATCCGGCTTACGGCAACCTTGTGCCCCGCGATATCGCTACCCGCGAGATTTTCAGCGTCTGCGTGGATCAGGGGCTGGGCATCAACGGCGAGAACATGGTGTATCTGGACCTGTCTCACAAGGATCCGAAGGAACTGGATGTCAAACTCGGCGGCATCATCGAAATCTATGAAAAGTTCGTAGGGGACGACCCGCGCAAGCTTCCGATGAAAATCTTCCCGGCGGTTCACTACTCCATGGGCGGCATGTGGGTCGACTACAACCAGATGACCAACATCCCGGGGCTGTTCGCCGCCGGCGAATGCGAATACCAATATCACGGCGCAAACCGTCTGGGCGCAAACTCCCTCCTGTCCGCCATCTTTGGCGGCATGGTTGCAGGGCCTAAAGCGGTTGAGTACATCAAAGGCCTGAAGAAATCGGCCCAGGACGTGTCTTCCTCCGTATTCGAAGGCTACAAAACGAGACAGACGGAGAAGTACGAAAAGATTCTGCGCAACGAGGGCAACGAGAACGCTTATGTTATCCATAAAGAGCTTGGCGAGTGGATGACCAACAATATGACGGTTGTTCGTTACAATGACAAGCTGGAAGCGACGATCAACAAAATCAAGGAATTGAAGGAACGCTACACCAAAATCAATATTAACGATGCCTCGCGCTGGAACAACTCGGGTGCGGCCTTTACACGTCAGCTCTGGAACATGCTGGAGCTGGCCGAAGCGATGACCAAGGGTGCGCTGCTGCGCAACGAAAGCCGCGGTGCGCATTACAAGCCGGATTATCCGGACCGCAATGACGAGGATTTCCTGAAAACGACGATTGCTGAATGGACGCCTGACGGACCGGAAATCTCCTATGAGCCGGTTGATGTGTCGCTGATCCCGCCACGGATCCGCGATTACTCCAAGAGCAAATAAGAGCTGAACCTTTAAACACCTGTTTTAAATACATGCAGCCAAACTGCCCGGCCGTGGCCGTCCTATGCAGGAGGACAGGGCCGGAGAGAAAGGATGAAGAAGCGATGTCCACAGTGACCAAAACGGTGAAATTTAAGATTACCCGCCAGGACACACCGGAATCGGCACCGTACAAGGAAGAATTTGAAGTGCCGTATCGTCCGGGCATGAACGTCATCAGTGCGCTTATGGAGATTCAGCGCAATCCGGTCAATAGCGGAGGCAGCCATACGGCTCCGGTCTGCTGGGAGTCCAACTGTCTTGAGGAGGTGTGCGGCGCCTGCTCGATGGTCATTAACGGCAAGCCCCGCCAGGCCTGCGCCGCTCTGGTCGACAAGCTGGAGCAGCCGATCACCGTGGCTCCGATGAGCACCTTCCCTGTCGTGCGGGATCTGGTTATTGACCGCAGCCGCATGTTCAGAGCGCTCAAGAAAGTGAAGGCATGGATCCCGATTGACGGAACCTATGATCTCGGTCCGGGACCGCGCATGGCCGAGACGAAGCGCCAGTGGGCGTATGAGCTGTCCAAATGCATGACCTGCGGTGTCTGTGTGGAGGCTTGTCCGAACGTAAACGAAAAGACGAATTTTATCGGGCCAGCGGCCATTTCCCAGGTCCGTTTGTTCAATAGCCATCCTACAGGCGAGATGAATAAGGATGAGCGTCTGGACGCCCTGATGGAAGACGATGGAATCGAAGGCTGCGGCAACTCGCAAAACTGCGTTCGCTCCTGTCCAAAGGGCATTCCGCTGACGACCTCGATCGCGGAAATGAATAAGGAAACGACAAAGCGCATGTTCAGACGTTGGTTAACCGTATAAAAACTTGCCTGTTTCATGATGTTGTGATACTCTAACTGTAAAAATATGTGATGATGTGACAGAAGCACCGTTCACTAGCCCATACCAGTGGTTGATGAACGGTGTTTTTTGTGTTTTTGAGCAGAGTGGGGTGACATAATCTCATTCTGAAGTTGCCCCTCGTCCATTTCCAAAGTGATTCAGTCCAGGCGGCAGCCGAATAAGGTGATACGTGGCGAAACCACGTTCACCTATAAGTTTCAGTTCCCGAACCGGAGTATTAAAAATGTAGGGACACGAATTTATATCCCTGACGACTCTGTAGCTTATTTTGAGCAATCTTGATCCGATTCATATGGGGAGTATGTTTCAGCCATTAGTAACGTTACAAAGGATTCGGATGTTAGACCTTTTCAAGAAACTGTGGGCGCGAAAAAGGAGGGATAGGGTAGAATGTGGTGAACCTCCGAAGGAGGGGGAGGCAGCAGTTTCAGGATGGTCGGATTGTAGGCTGGAAAAGTAGCAAAAGGAAAGAACCGACTAATGCCGGTTCTTTAATGAAACCCTTCACAAATCGATTTTTTTGTCCTGGAGATCCATTGTTTTTGGGGGAGTTTGATGAATCGTCCTGACAAGCAAGTTCATCGTCTTATCAAGCTGAGCCAATCGCTTCTCTAATCCCTCCATTTGTTTGTTAAATTTAACGAGAATGGTCTGCAGAAGAATGAGCGAAATGGCAATTGGAAATCCAACGTTTCCAATTAACTGAACAGCAGCTTGTAGATCCATAAGGAAGCCTCCTTTCTCAACAATATAATAACATATAACGTGACGTTACGCTATATAAATTACAGTAACATATTTAATATGCTTGTTTAACATAAAATATGTGTTATAATGATAGAAAATAGATTAAGGTGATGTTAATGGAATCCAAAGAAAAGCCCTCGCGGTTAACCGTGTACCTTCCGGAGAAACCCAGAGCGGAGTTATTGAAAATTGCTCAGGATACGGGAATATCTCAATCACAGTTGGTAGTCATGGCCACTTTAAGTTTAATAGCTAACTACAGGGAAAAAGGCCACGCGATTTTTTCTGAATTGTTAGGAGTTTCTTCGCAATTTAATGACAAATGAGTAATAAAATAAAGGATAAATGTTGTGGTACGTAACGAATCACTATATAATATCCATAGTTGAAAAGGAGGGAAAGCATGAAGTATAGTATCAATTTATTTGGGCTGAATGTGGACTGTGACATTAAGATAGATGGCAAGAAATTTGGAATCGAATTAGCGGAGGATAGTCAAAGGGCCTTAAAGCAGTATCTGATAAGGGTGTTGCCCAAATACGGAAGAGAAGCTTCTAAGGAGTCGTCCTTTGATTCTTTAGTGGAACTGGCCTTGGATGCTGAAAAGTCATTAGATGGCCGTATGGTAGAACCTAAATTGAAGTTGCCTTATGAGTTTCAGCCCGAAATTAAGGAGAAGCTAATTGAAGCAGCTGCACTACAAGGAATATCAGCTACGCAGTTACTGATCCGCATTATCGAAAATAAATACCACGAGATTATGGAGGAGGAATAAAACTTGGCTTACGGAAATAAAGTCAAATTTCATTATGATGTGCCTGCTTATATAAAAAAGCAACTGGCCACAGCCGCGAAGAAAGTCAATATG
Organism: Paenibacillus jiangxiensis; assembly: GCF_046098255.1. Taxonomy (NCBI): domain Bacteria; kingdom Bacillati; phylum Bacillota; class Bacilli; order Caryophanales; family Paenibacillaceae; genus Paenibacillus; species Paenibacillus jiangxiensis. Next base: position 1,121 of record NZ_JBJURI010000023.1, on the reverse strand, counting down.
ACAGCTACAGAACTCTTGTCCAAAACCATCGAAGAAGAATACGAACGTGTTATTCGAGAAAAAAAGGATAAAGAGGCTTAGCCTAAGAAGGCTCAGCCTGAGCAACCAATTGATACATCGTAATGATTTCTCCTGCAGAGAAACTTTGATAGGAATAGTCCTGTCCGATTTGGTCACACGAGAACACATGACAAAGAGTGTACAATTCTAACTGGTTACGTTCGATCAAGTATACATGCACATTAGGGATTTCCGTTGTTATATGACAATAAAAGTCAGACGTTGGACTTGCATCTACCAACCCCATAATATGCTGCTGTACTTGTACGGGCAATTTTGAAGCGAAGTCTACTGATTGGTTTTCATAGACTAGCATAGACGAGGAGCCCCCTTTCTTGAATGCCGATTATGTACCAGTTTATTACATTATACCAAACATGAGTTCGTGTGTTAAGAGCCTAAATCTCGTAGAGGTATTCTTTTTACGTCAGAAAGATGCAAAATGTTTCGATTTTCCAGGTTACAATTCAGTTAAAAAATAGTGAAATTATGGATATGACTTAGACAGAAAACGGGAGACAACTTCTTACTATGTCTTCCTTTATTTGGGTTAGTTACATCATACCATATTGCGTATTGATACGCTACATTATATTTTTTGCGTTTGTTATATATGAGCAAAACTGTGATCTGGGGATTAGTGACACAGGGAACGATTACTCAAAACATTACATAATTTTAACTTTAAATAGATTTTTTTAAACTATTTGGATTTTTCCTTGTGTATAATTAAGGTAAAACAATTATGAAAGCGGGATGATATTATCAAGAAAAATGTATTGCTATTAGCCTCGTCGGTATTGTTGGGAGTGTGAAATATGAAAAAAATATTATTGGTTTGTATCATGATAATGATGATGCTAGCATCGGCTTGTGGAAATGTTGAGACGACATCAAATCCAAATACTTCTAGTGAGCCTAAACCTGCAACGGATGAGTCTATTATTCCAAAAAACACATCCGATTGTCTTAATGCAGAACTTATAAATTTGGATAGTGAAACTGAAAAATATTTCTATGGAACTTGGAAAGTTGAGAAGCTTTTAGGATTTGCAAATTCA